>JAFZIB010000081.1 GCA_017554545.1 Clostridia bacterium | reverse complement strand
TTGAGTCCTCTACCACCGTATCTTTTCTCAAAAAAGTCCGGCATAGTTTTTGCCTGAAGAATAGTAGTCATATTTTTTACTCGCTTTGCAAGTACGAGCCAAGCAATTAACGCACCTATTATAGCGTTACCAATACCAATCCAGGTTGACGCTAATCCGTATTGCCTACCAAAATTCCCGGCGTAACCTATAAAAATAACGGCAGAAAAATAAGTAGTGCCGTATGCAAAAGCGCTCATCCACCCGTTTATACCCTTTTTACCGGCGTGTAGAAAATCGTCAACTGATTTGGAACGGTTTCTAGTGTAAAAAGCAATAGCAACCATACCCAAAAAGTATAATCCTAAAATCAAGTAATCTAAAAACATTAATCGCTCCTTAGTAAAATTCTAAAAAAAAACCGCCTTTATAGGCGGTAAAGTTAACACATGCTAAATTAAAACCGCTAATAAATTATGGTCTTGAGAAAAAGCAATAATAATATCCATAAAAATAGCAGTAATTTTTTGCAAACATAATAATCTCCTTACTTTTTTTAAGTATAAACCCGTTTAGCCTAAAAGTCAACTGTTTATATATATAATATATAAATTTTATTAACTTTTTTAGAATTTTCGTAAAGACATTGCCAACTTTTGCTTATTATGTTAGACATAATTTAATCGTTTTTCCTATTATTTTACAAATAAAAGTTTGAAATTTGAAACCATAAAATTATTTATGAAGAAAAACGTAGAGTTTCCAAAATATTTTATAAAAAGGCTTAATAAGCAAATTAAAAATCACTTCTTACCTTTTTAGGCTGAAAAAGCCTTGACTAAAAAAAGAAGTTGCTTTATAATATTTTGTATATTTTATAAATATACAAGAGGTTCACCTCGGAGGCAAAATTATTTATGGACGTTAAAAAAATCGAAAAAAAATGGCAGACTATTTGGGAAAAAGACAAAATTGCTAATTTTAATCCAAAGAATTCAGATAAGAAATATTACTGTTTAGAAATGTTTTCTTACCCTTCCGGCTCAAAACTACATTTAGGACATTGGTATAACTACGGTCCTACAGACAGTTTCGTTCGCTACAAAAAAATGAAGGGTTTCGAAGTTTTCCAACCTATGGGCTTCGACGCTTTTGGTTTACCAGCTGAAAACTATGCGATAAAGACTGGAATTCACCCAAAGGACTCTACCCTACAAAACATAGCAAATATGGAACAAACCTTGCGTGAAATGGGCGCAATGTTCGATTGGAATTCAGAAATAATCACTTGTAACGAAGACTACTACAAGTGGACTCAATGGTTATTCTTAAAATTATACGAGAAAGGACTTGCTTACAGAAAAGAGGCCCCCGTTAACTGGTGTCCCGACTGTAAAACCGTGCTTGCAAACGAGCAAGTCGTAAACGGCGAGTGCGAAAGATGTGGCGCTACCGTAATTAAAAAGGACTTAACTCAATGGTTCTTTAAGATTACCGAATACGCAGAGGAACTTTTACAAGGTTTAGACGGTTTAGATTGGCCTGAAAAAACCAAATTAATGCAAAAGAATTGGATTGGCAAATCAACGGGTGGCGAAATAACCTTTACCGCTGAAAGTGGCGACAAGTTTAAGGTTTTCACTACTCGAGCAGATACGCTTTTCGGCGTTAGTTACGTTGTGTTAGCGCCCGAGCACCCCTTAGTTGCTAAACTAACTTCACCCGAGCAAAAAAAGGCCGTTGACGCATACGTTTTTGAAACTTCAAAGACCAAAGAAATAGACAGACTTTCTACTGCAAAAGAAAAGACCGGCGTATATATCGGTCACGACGCTATCAATCCTATTAACGGTAAAAAAGTTCCTATTTTTGCCGCGGATTACGTGTTATATTCATACGGTACGGGCGCAGTAATGGGCGTTCCCTCACACGACGAACGTGACTTTGCTTTTGCAAAAAAATACGGCCTACCTATCCAACGCGTTATAAAGGGCTCGTCTCCTGACGTTAACGACGAACTACCTTTCGTAAACGACGGCGTATTAGTAAATAGCCCAGGATTCGACGGTTTAACCAGCGAGGAGGCTAGAAAATTAATTATTAACAAACTTGTATCGCTAGGTTGTGGCGAACACAAAACCAACTATAGACTTAGAGACTGGCTCGTATCTAGACAAAGATATTGGGGCGCTCCAATTCCTATGATTCATTGTGATAAGTGTGGCACTGTTCCCGTCCCCTATTCGGATTTACCCGTTAAACTCCCCTACGACGTAGAATTTAAGCCGGATGGAAAATCACCCTTAGCAAAACACGAGGGCTTTATGAACGTTAAATGTCCCGTTTGTGGCGCGCCTGCACGTAGAGACCCCGACACTCTCGATACTTTCGTTTGTTCAAGTTGGTATTTCTTAAGATATCCCGACTCTAAAAACTCAAAAGAGCCGTTTAATACTGAAATCATAAACAAGATGCTACCCGTTGATAAATACGTTGGTGGCGCAGAACACGCTTGCATGCACTTACTCTACTCTCGTTTCGTTACCAAAGCTCTTAGAGATATGGGCTATTTAAACTTTGACGAGCCTTTTAAGTCTTTAATTCACCAAGGAACTATTTTAGGCCCTGACGGTTTTAAAATGAGTAAATCTAAGGGTAACGTAGTTGCCCCCGACCCGTACGTTAACGAATACGGTTCAGACGTGTTAAGATTATATTTAATGTTCGGTTTCTCTTACGTTGAGGGCGGTCCTTGGAGCGAAGACGGAATTAAGGCAATTGTTAAATTTTTAGACAGAATTGAACGTCTTGCAAATAAAATCGTCGCTTTAGATAAGAACAAAAAAGAACAAATAGGAAAAGATGAAAAAGACCTGTTATACGCAGTAAATTACGCTATTAAAAACGTAGATAGAGACATGGAAAACTTCTCGTTTAATACTGCCGTTGCAAGACTTATGGAATTACTTAATAATTTAACCAAATACGACGGTTTAGAAGTTAAGAATACAAGCGTATATAAAGATTCTTTCTCTAAATTGATTTTACTTCTTGCACCGTTTGCTCCGCACTTTAGCGAAGAAATTTGGGAGATGCTTGGCAATAAATATTCTATCTTTAACAAACCCTACCCCGTATGCGACGAGAGTGCCTTAGTGCGCGACGAGGTTGAAGTTGCCGTTCAAATCAACAGCAAAATGAAAACTAAAATCGTTATTGCAAACGGTTTAAACGAAGAACAAATTAAAGAAATCCTGTTTGCTGACGAAAAGATTGGCAAAGAACTTGAAGGAAAGCAAATTAAAAAATTAATTATAGTTCCAAAACGTTTAATAAACGTAATCGTTTAGTATTATGAGAAAAAAACAAAAAAATCTTGAAATAGTTAGATATAAGCCAAACGCAAAAGACGGATTGACTTTTGAACAAGTTGCAGAAAGAAAACAACTGAGTTTAATAAACACCGTTAGCGACTCTTATTCAAAATCGTATCTAAGTATATTTATTACCAACATATTTACATTTTTTAACTTGCTAGGCGCAATCGTTACGTTAGCGCTAATTTATGCCGGTGCTGAAATATCACAATTCTTCTTCGTTATTATTTACGTTTGCAATATTGCGATAGGTATAGTTCAAGAAATAAGGGCTAAATTAACTATTGATAAACTAACTCTAGTTTCAAATCGTAGCGTGTCCGTTATAAGAGAAGGTCAAACCTTTGATATCTCCTCTAAAGAAATCGTTTTAGACGACATTATATCGTTAGAAATCGGCAATCAAATACCTACCGACTGCCTTATTTTAGAAGGCGAAGTAGAAGTTAACGAATCTTTACTAACGGGCGAATCCGTTTCAGTTAAAAAAAGAGTTGGCGACCATATCCTTGCAGGTAGTTATATTACTGGTGGCAATTGTGTGGCAAGAGCAAACAAGGTCGGAAAAGACAACTACGTTTCAGAACTCTCCGCTAAAGCAAAACGCTATAAAAAACCACGTTCTGAGTTAATGAACTCTCTAAGATATATCATTAGAATAATCGGTTTTATTATAGTACCTATTGCAGCAGCGTATATACTTAAACCCTACCTCTCTATAGACGTAACGCCAGATTTCAAATCAACGCTTAAAGGAACGTCTGCTATTATCGTCGGTATGATTCCGTCCGGCATGTTTTTACTTACTAGCGTTGCACTTGCTGTTGGAATTATAAAACTTGCGCGACACAACACCTTAGTTCAAGACCTTTACTCGCGTGAAATGCTCGCAAGAGTTGACACAATTTGTTTTGACAAACGGGGAACCATAACCGACGGTAGAATGACCGTTAGAAACGTTTTTAACTTAAAAGAAGACGACCACGATATTAAGGACGTAATTAGTTCAATGCTTTTTACGCTAAAAGACAATAATCAAACGGCTATTGCCCTATGCAACAAGTTCGGACAAGATAAAATTTATCAATCCATTACTAACCTACCTTTTAATTCTCAAAGAAAACTATCTGCCGTTACCTTTGAAGATATTGGGACTTACGCGTTTGGAGCACCCGAGTTTATTCTATCCGAGAAAAAATATAATCAAATAAGAACTAAAATCGAGGCGTTTGCATACGAGGGATTAAGAGTGTTACTTTTCGCTAAATCCCCCACTCCTATAGAAAACGAAAGGATTGCTAAGGATTTTGAGGCTATTTCTTTAATCCTTTTAGAAGATAACATAAGGCAAGACGCTATTGAAACTATTAAGTGGTTTAAGGACAACGAAGTTGCAATTAAAGTTATTTCCGGCGACAACCCCATAACGGTTTCCGAAGTTTCTAAACGCGTCGGCATAGAAAATGCAGATAAGTTTATTAGTCTAGAAGGTTTGTCCGACATAGAAGTTTACGAGCTAGCCGATAAATACACCGTTTTTGGTAGAGTATCCCCCGACCAAAAAGCAATACTAATCCGTTCGTTAAACGAGCACGGACACACTACAGCAATGACCGGTGACGGCGTTAACGATATTTTAGCATTAAAAGAGGCTGACTGTGCTATATCCGTCGCATCAGGAAGCGAGGCCGCTAGAAACGTTTCACACTTAGTTTTAATGGACAATAATTTTAACTCGCTACCCGAAGTCGTTTACGAAGGTCGTCGCGTTATAAATAATATTCAAAGTTCAGCGTCGCTTTACTTAATGAAAACGATATTTACCCTTTTGTTCTCGGTAATAATATTGTTTATTCCTTTTATACACACCTATCCTTTCGTAACCTCTCACTTGATGATTATGGAATTATTCGTTATAGGTATGCCGTCGTTCTTCTTATCGTTGCAACCAAACAACGAGCGAGTTAAAGGTAGATTTATTGAACAAGTCATTAAAAAGACGTTGCCTTGTTCGTTAATTATGATTATAAACGAACTACTTATTTTACTTTGTCAAGGCACTATAGGAAAAATTACTGGCTATGATGCGGGAATTTACACCACTTTGGGTGCGTACGCTATTACTCTTGCAAGTGTGTTTAGTTTATATTCAATCTGTAAACCACTCAATCAGTATAGAGCAATTTTGTTCTTCTCTAGCTTAGTGTTTATAATCCTGTTCTTCACCCTAGGTTTTATGGGACATTTATCAAATATGAGTATTGCGTCAATGAAACCGTTTAGCGATTATTGGCACCATTATTTAATACTACTCTGTATTGCATTCTTTGATATTCCCTTACTTTCAGGTGTTAGAAAATTGCTTGCAAATATAAATTTTACCAAGCAAGACAAATAAAATTAAAATAATTTAAAATTAAAACACCGACCATGTTGGTCGGTGTTTTTTTATATAGTTATTATTTTTTAGAATTGATAAGTTTAATGATGTCGCCTACGGTTTTAATATCGCCTGCTTCTTCTTCTGGAACAGTTATGTCGTATTCTTCTTCTAGATTCATTAACATTTCAACGATATCTAACGAATCCGCTCCCAAATCTTTAACTACTTCTTTATCGTCAGTAATTTCTTCAATGGTTTTGTTTAACTGTTTCGCAATCAACTCTTTAACTTTGATTTCAGTATCCATCAACTCAACCTCCGTTTTTGCTATTTTAATTATACAATAAATTTTATAAAAAATCAAGCGATATCGTTAAATATGTTACTAAATCAATTTTAACCCTCGGCGTAAAACACACCAAACGAGTTAGCCTCTAATCGTATAACTTCGTCATATACCTTTTGACTAAAATATTCTTTCAACGTGCCCGTAAACTCAAATTCAACGTTTGCATTAGATAAGTTAACGGCCACCATAACGCCCTCGCTAGCGTTGTTTCTAGAATATACGAATAAGCCCCTATCCGCTTTTAATAGTCTAAATTCGCCGTCCTTAAACACAGAAAAACTACTTCTTAATTTCGCTAGCGATTTATACCACGAAAGAGTTTGATTGTTATCTATCTTGTCCCACTCAAAGCATTTTCTATTCAACGGGTCTATAAAACCGTGCATTGATATCTCGTCACCGTAATATATACTCGGAACGCCAAATAAAGTAAATTGCAATAACGATGCAATTTTTTGACTAAACAACGCGTTTTCTATTTGTTCGTCGCTAAACTGCAATCTATCTAGTTGGGTTTTGCTTAAGCCTTGCAAGTTAACGTCTAAAAGCGCGGAAAGTAATCTAAACGTATCGTGCGTTGACAAGATGTTCATAAGCGAATTTAATACTTGGTTAGGATAATGGTCTATTTGCGATAAAATCACGTTAACCAAATTATTGCAATCGCGATTTTTACAATAGTCAATTATTGCATCTTTTAAGGGATAATTCATAACCGAATCAAGTTCAAGTCCTTGAAAATATTCCCTTCTTACTCCGTAGGAAATTTTATTAGACGCGTCCTCCCACACCTCTCCTATCAAAAGACCTTGGGGATTAATCCTTTTTAACGTATCACGGATTTTCTTAACGAACTGCGACGGAAGTTCATCTACTACGTCCAACCTCCAACCACTTACGCCAAGTTTTGTATATTTTTCAATAACGCCGTCTGCGCCGGTTATAAAATCTTGATATTTTAAGTTAGTTTCATTAACTTGTGGGAGCGTTTTTATCCCCCACCAACTCTCGTATTCGTCGGGAAACGTAGTAAAGTTAAACCAAGGATAATAAGGCGATTCTTTAGATTGATAAGCACCTAACTCGCCGTAACGATTGTATTTATTAAAATAAACGCTATCAGCGCCCACGTGGTTAAAAACGCCGTCTAAAACGACCTTAATAGAACGTTTATTACACTCTTTGATTAATAGAGAAAAATCCTCTAAAGAACCTAATAAACGGTCAATCTTATTATAATCTCCCGTATCGTATCTGTGGTTTGAATAGGCCTCGAATATAGGATTTAGATACAAGGTATTAACTCCTAAATCTACTAAATAATCAAGTTTGGATATAATGCCTAAAATATCTCCCCCAAAAAAGTCGTTATTTAATACTTCGCCCTGCTCGTTTGGCAAATAATAAGGAGTTTCGCCCCAACGTCTTAGAATTTTATGGTCTGGAATTTGTTGTTCTTTTAACGAGGAGCAAAATCTATCGGGAAATATTTGATAAATTATACCGCCTTTAATCCAATCGGGTGTATTAAAATCGTCCACGGTACTGGTTAGTTGATAATCGATAGGCTGGTCGGTGACTACACCGTTAAGCCTATCTCCGCAACCTAAATATTTACCGTTAGACAGTTTGAAATTATAGAAATACAACCCCTTATCAAATTTAATATCGCAAGAAAAACAGTCTTCGTTTTTTGTCATAGCATAACTGACGTAAAAATCTTCGCCGTCTTTTTTGCACATCAAAAGTACAGAGTCAAAAACACCTTTGACTCTGAACGTAACCGTATCGGACTCCTTAACGGCACCGATTACACTTTTGAAATTTTTATCTAAGGGATTATAAAACATAGATTAGTCTATTCTCTTAAGTTTCCAAATTTTTTCCGCGTATTCTTTAATACTTCTATCTGCAGCAAAAATACCGCTAGCAGCAATATTGTTTAGGCTCTTTTTAGCCCAAAGTAGTTTATCTTTATAAACTTCGTCGGCTTTTTCGTGGATATCGTGGAAAGCGCCGAAATCTGCAATGCACATATAAGGGTCTGCAACGGGACTACCAACTAGCAGATAATTTGCTATGTCGGTAAAAGTTTGACCGTTAAAACCTCTGTTTAACGCCTCTATAACCTTTTCCATACGTTTATTATTTGTATAGAACATAGTGGCGTTATAACCCTCTTTCCAAAGTCTATCAACTTCTTTAGAAGTTAAACCGAATATAAAGATGTTATCGTCGCCAACTACTTGGCTCATTTCAACGTTTGCGCCGTCAAGAGTACCAATGGTTAAAGCGCCGTTTATCATAAACTTCATATTACCCGTTCCGCTAGCCTCTTTACCCGCTAAAGAAATTTGTTCGCTAATTTCGGTTGCGGGCATTAATTTTTCAGCCATAGAAACGCAGTAGTCTTCCATATAAACTACGTTTAATTTTTGATTAATTTTAGGATGCTTTTTAATATCTTCTGCTAAACAACAAATCAGTTTAATAATTTGTTTAGCAAAATAATATCCAGGAGCAGCCTTAGCGCCGAATATAAACGTTTTGGGCGTCATTTCTAGTTCGGGATTTTCTAGCAAATCGTTATATAAAGAAATGATATATAAAGCGTTCATTAATTGACGTTTGTATTCGTGCAACCTTTTTGCTTGAACGTCGAATAACGAATCGGGATTAATCTTAACGCCTTGTTTTTTACTTGCAAATTCGCAAAATTGCATCTTCTTAATCTTCTTAATTTCGTTAAGGCGTTCAAGAACGGTTTTATCCTTTTCGAATTTTTTAAAATCAATTAGTTTAGAAGCGTCCAAAACGAAACCGTCACCGATACAATCGGTAAGTAGTTGACTTAGTTCGGGGTTTGATTGACAAAGCCATCTTCTATGCGCAATACCATTTGTAACGTTGGTAAACTTCTCAGGATAAACGTCGTTAAAATCTTTAAATATACTCTTAGTTATAATGTCGCTATGGAGAGCGGACACGCCGTTTACGGTATGAGACGCAACGACGCATAAGTTAGCCATTTTAACTTGACTATGAGAGAATATGCTCATTCTGTTTATCTTATCCCAATCACCGGGGAATTTATCCCACATTTGACCGCAGAAACGCTCGTTAATTTCCCTTAAAATCATATAAATTCTAGGTAATTTTCTTTGAATAAGGTCTTCGCTCCACTTTTCAAGCGCTTCACTCATAACGGTATGGTTGGTGTAAGCAACGGTTCTAGTAACTATACTCCAAGCGTCGTCCCAGGAATAACCGTTTTCGTCGATAAGAAGTCTCATAAGTTCGGGAATACAAAGCGCGGGGTGAGTATCGTTAATATGGATAGCAGCCTTATCGGGTAAAGTATCCAACGAACCGTATCTCTTTTTATGGTCGGAAATAATATCTTGCAAAGCAGCCGATACGAGTAAATATTGTTGCTTTAATCTTAAAGATTTACCTTCAAAGTGGTTGTCGGAAGGATATAAAACCTTAGAAATTAATTCTGCCTCGTTATCCTCTTGCATACTGCGCATATAATCGCCTTGAGAGAATATTTTCATATCGAAATTGTGAATTTTTTGCGACTTCCACAATCTTAATATAGAAACAGCCTCGCTATCCTTGCCCGATATCATCATATCGTACGCTACCGCCTCTACCTCTTTTGCGTCAACGTGTTCGATTTTAAGACCTTCTTCCGTCCAGTTTTCTTTAATATAACCGTCGAATTTAATTTTAAAAGTCTTATCTTGACGTTGGGTTAACCAAACCTCGCCACCCGGCAACCAAATATCGGGTAATTCCATTTGCCAACCGTCAACGATTTTTTGCTTAAATAGACCGTATTCGTATCTGATGGAGTAGCCCATAGCAGGATAGTTACTACTAGCAAGCGCATCCATAAAACAAGCTGCAAGCCTACCAAGTCCTCCGTTTCCTAAACCCGCGTCCGGTTCAAGAGAGTACATTTCCTCTAAAGAGCAATTAAACTCGTTTTTTAACGCACTCTCAAAAGCGTCTTTTACACCTAAATTATAAGCGTTGTTCTTTAGAGATTGCCCAAGCAAAAACTCCATACATAAATAGTAAACTCTCTTTCCGTTTTGCGAGCGATACTTCTTGTTGAATGCATTTCTTTTCTCAAGCAAAATATCTCTGATACACATTACCAAAGATTTATAAATTTGCTCTTTTTCAGCCTCGTTTGGCGCTACGCCAAAATATTTAGAAAGTTTGCTTTTAATTAATGACGCAGCGTCTTTTTCGGTCATTTTGTTCATTGTTGTCTCCTAATTATTCGTTGTATAGTTCTTCGTATTTGTTTGCAAGTCCGTTCCAAGAAAAATCGCTATCAAAAGCGTTTTGCATAACTTTGCTCCACAAATCTTTATCTTTATAAGTTTTTATTGCTTGATTTATAACGTATAACATATCGTAGGCGTTATAATCGCGGAAGGTAAATCCGTTGCCTTTTCCATTATAAAAAGCCTTTATACTGTCGTTTAATCCTCCAGTTTCTCTAACGACGGCTACAGTACCGTATCTACTTGCTATCATTTGTGATAAACCGCAAGGTTCGGACTTTGACGGCATTAAGAAAATATCCGCGCCGGAATATATCTTTCTTGATAAATCTTGATTATACGCAATTATTGAAACGCATTTTCCTTTGTAGTTTGACGCAACGTGATTAAAATAGTTCTCGTAGGAAATTTCACCCTTGCCAAGAATTACTACTTGAACGTCTTGAGTTAGAAGATTTTCTAAAACTTCTTTAACGAGGTCTAATCCCTTATGCGATACTAGTCTAGAGATAATTGCGATAATAGGAACTTCCTTTTTGACCGGTAAATTAAGCATTTTTTGCAATTCTTCTTTGCAGACTGCCTTTCCAGACAAATCGTTCGAAGAATAGTTTGCAAAAAGATATTCATCGGTTTGAGGATTATAATAATCGTAGTCTATTCCGTTTAAAATTCCCCTCAATTTTCTCTCGTTTCTATTAATAATGTCTTCTAAACCGTGAGCAAATTCAGCCGATTTTATTTGGTTAGCGTACGTTGGGCTGACCGTGGTAACGTAATCGGTCATTTCTATAGCGCCCTTCATTAAATTAACGCACCAGTCGTATTCTACGAAATTGCGAATTGAATCTGGGAAACCGAACAACTCGCCATAAGTATCCATACTGAATTTACCTTGATATTCTA
>JAFZIB010000080.1 GCA_017554545.1 Clostridia bacterium | reverse complement strand
TGCACCGGTCTTCCCGCAAACCAAGTTATCGGTACGGGTACGTTGCTCGATTCTAACAGATTATCTCAAGCAGTTGCTAGCTACTGTGGCGTAGATACCCACAACGTAAACTCATACGTAATCGGCGAACACGGCGACGCTTGTATGGCTCCTTGGAGTCTTTGCACTATCGCAGGCTATCCCGTTAAAGATTACTGCAAAAAGTTCTTAAACGTTACCGAAAGCGTTTTAGACGAAGAACTCGAAAACATCTATACCGGTATGGTTCAATCTGGCGCAAAGGTTATCAAAGCAAAGGGCGCAACTTTCTACGCAATCGCAGCATCAACCGTTCAACTTATCAAAGCAATTTATCTAACACCAACACCATTATGCCTTTATCAACCATGTTAAACGGTGAATACGGCGCAGAAAACATCTGTATGGGCGTTCCCTGTATGGTTGGCGCTAGCGGTTTAATCAAAGTCGTAGAACTTCCCTTAACCGAAGAAGAAAACAAAATCTTAGCAGAAAAAGTTGCATCGTTAGATGCAACCTACAAGGCTTTAGAACTTAAATAATCGCCTAAATAATACGTACCTTAGTAAAAGGGAGTAGTTATCGTATTTATGCGCTTATCCTCGTCAATACGGATTTTATCCCGGGGGTAAGGACCTTATGGTTTTAACGAGACTTTTACCGCTTTGTATGCGGTAAAAGTCTTTTTATTTTTTACAGTTTGGAGGAAAAAATGGAAAAAATAGTAGTATTATGTTTGTTTATCCTAACCTACGTTTTAATCATTGCATTTTCTAATCATAAAACGTGGACGACGGGCGGTATCGCCGTGGTAACAGCGCTATTTTTAATAATTTTCGGTAAATCTGATTACGGTTTTATTACTGCGCTAAAAAGCATAAAATACGACGTTATATTTATGCTCGCAGGCATTATGCTAACCGTAGGCGTGTTTAGCGATAGCGGTATGCCAAATAAAATAGCGGACAAGCTTATGTCTAAAATGCCCAACGCAATTACTGCAGTAATCACCGTTTCGCTACTATCTGGATTTATATCTGCCTTCGTAGATAACGTTGCAACCCTTTTAATGCTTGCGCCAATAGGCTTTGCAATAGCAAAAAAGGTAAACGTTTCTCCAATACCCGTATTAATTGCAATTTCCGTTTCGTCAAACTTACAAGGCGCTGCAACCCTAATAGGCGATACGACGTCCATAATGCTTGCCGACGCCGCAGGAATGAACTTCTTCGATTTCTTTTTTGTGAACGGGAAGGCGTCGATTTTCTGGGCCGTAGAGATAGGCGCTTTAGTAACGATTCCCGTATTGTGGTTTGTGTTTAGAAAAAATAAACAAAAATTCGAGTATTTAGGGGACAATGTTAAAGTAAAAAGCCTAGTTCCTACCGTAATATTACTCTTAAATATGGCGCTTTTGGTGTGCACCTCGTTTGTAAAATTTGATATTCTTTTATTTGGTAAGAGCATATTAAACGGCGTTGTATGTATGGTTTGTGGCGTAGTTGCGTTAACAGTTTATTGCTTAACGAAAAAGGAATCGCCCATAAGAATATTTAAGGATTCTTTCGATTATCAAACGGTATTATTTTTATTATCGCTATTTATAATAATCGGTTGCGTAGAAAACGTTGGAATAATTAAAGATATCGCAAATTTCTTTGCAAGCGTCGGCTCGCAAAACGTAGTATTGCTATATACGTTAATAGTATTTGTATCGGTACTTTTATCAGCGTTTATCGACAATATTCCATACGTTGCAACTATGCTACCGGTAATTAGTGGTTTAGCGGGAAGTTTCTCTCCCGATATTACGTTAATGTTATATTTCGGATTGCTTATAGGCGCAACTCTCGGCGGAAATATAACGCCGTTCGGCGCGTCAGCCAACGTAGTTGCAATAGGGATGCTTAAAAAAGAAGGCTACACGGTTAAAAACTTAGACTTTTTTAAGATAGGCGTTCCATTTACCTTGGTTGCAGTATTGTCAGGCTACCTATATTGTTTCTTAGTTTTTGGACTGTAAAATTATTCGTGAACAAAATAAAAAAGCGTGCTATATTTAGCACGCTTTTTAAATGTAAAAAACTAATAAATTTCTAAACCGTTAGGGGAGAACATAAAAACGTTTTTATCCATTTCGTAAACGCCACCGTTTAAGGCGAAAATTGCACCCGAGAGCATATCTAACACCCTAATTTGAGTGTCGTGCTTAACGTCGGTTAAATGCACTATTGCAGTTTTTCCGGACTTTAACGCAACGATAATAGACTCAACGTCCTCAAAGGAAGAAGGCTTAAAAACCGAAACGGGATTATTAGTGGGTTTTTCACCGGTTAAACCACTCTTATCAAAGTCGGTAGTAAATCTATCCGTTTTAGATTTTTGTTCTCTGCCAAAAACGTCAAAAAATCCCATTATATTCCTCCGTATATCCTTTCTCCAAAAATTTTACTTCCTAGTCTAATCATATTACTGCCACAATTAATAGCAATTTTATAATCGTGCGACATACCCATTGATAAATACTTAAACGGGTAGCCTTCTAAAATCATTGTATCATATAACTCGCGCATTTTCAAGCATAAGCGCTTTAATAGCGCCTCGTCGTTGGAACGGGGGAGCATAGCCATCAGCCCTACGACGTTTACGCCGGGAAGTTTAGATATTTCTTTAACTCCCGTAACGGCGTTTTCTAGAGAATAACCGCTTTTGGAAAGTTCACCTCCAACGTTAATTTCCACTAAAACGTCTTGAGTTATATTCTTTTTTAATGCAACCTTAGAAATTTCCTCTGCTAGATGAAAACTGTCCACCGATTGAATAAGTTCAACCTTTCCAACCAGATATTTAACCTTATTCGTTTGTAAATGACCAATAAAGTGTTGTTTTGCGCCGACTATTAGGTCGGTCTTTTCTCTAAATTCTTGCACTTTATTTTCGGCAACAATTTCTAAACCTAATTCTACGGCGTTATTGATTACTTGAGCAGAGATAGTTTTAGTCGCGCCAACTAAATAAATTTTTTCACCTAGGTTATTGCCTTTACTAACAAGGTCTAAAACCTCTTGCAAAGCCTTCGGATTCATTTTAGCCCTTTAGAACGTCTGACATATCGTATAAACCAGACTTTTTATCCACCATAAATTTGGCAGCCTTAATAGCGCCCTCAGCAAAAACTGCACGGTCAGTCGCTTGATGAGAAATGGTAACGGTTTCACTCTCTCCGGCAAATATAACGTCGTGTTCGCCAACGATATTTCCACCGCGTACTGCGTGAATACCAATTTCCTTTTCGTCTCTCTTGCCAACGATACCCTCTCTACCGTAAACGTAGAATTTATCGGGGCAAACCTCCTTAACGGCGTCGGCAAGCATCAAAGCCGTACCACTTGGAGCATCCACTTTATTGTGGTGATGCTTTTCTATAATTTCAACGTCGAACCCGTATAGGGCAGAGGCAGCCTTTTTAACTAATTCAATAATAGCGTTAACGCCAAGCGACATATTTCCCGAGCGGAAAAGCGCAACCTCTTTGCTAGCGTCTTTAACTTTGGCAATATGTTCTTGGGTGTATCCGGTTGAACATAAAATTGCAGGGACTTTATTTTTAATTGCAAAATCTAATATGGCGTCGAGTGAAGCGGGGCTAGAGAAATCGATTATAACGTCGATTTTTTCGTTAACCTTGCAAAAACAGTCGTATATAGGGAATTCGCCGTTAGAGAAGTCGGCAATTCTATCTACACCACAACCGGGTTTAACGCAGTCGCTTTTAATAGCAGCCTCGTAAACCTTTTTGCCCATTCTACCACTTGCACCGCATATTAATAAATTCATTATAAATTCTCCTTTATCTTAAGACCGAACTCGGTAAGGATTTTTTTCATTTTAATATCGTGTTCTTCTTCTAGAACGGTAAGGGGCGCACGAACGATTCCTTGACCTAAACCGATTAGTTCAGACGCTCTCTTAACGGGGATAGGGTTAACTTCGCAGAACATAATATCAATTAAAGGAAGAAGTCTTTCTTGTAAAACTGCAGCCTCCTCGTTTTTACCTGCAAAGAAAAGTCTTGCAACGTCGCCAACTTCTTTAGGAACGATATTAGACGCAACCGAGATTAAACCCATAGAACCGATAGAAAGCATGGCAAGGTTAAGGTTATCGTCGCCCGAATATAGAGCGGTTTTACCTCTTAAAAGTCTTGCCGTTTCACAAATCTGCTCCATATTGCCACAAGCCTCTTTAACACCGCCGATATTTTTGTGTTCAGCAATTTCAGCCATAGTTTGGGGCAAAATGTTAACGCCCGTTCTTGCGGGAACGTTGTAACAAAGCACGGGAATATCAATATTGTCGCAAATATCGTTGTAATATTTAACTAAACCCTTTTGCGTGCATTTGTTATAGTAAGGGGTAACGACTAAAAGACCGTCAGCGCCCAACTTTTGAGAAAGTTGGCTCTTTTTAATGGCGTTTTTAGTGCAGTTGCAACCCGAGCCCATAATAAATTTAACTCTGCCGGCAATTCTGTCGTACGAGAATTTTGCAACGGTTTCGTATTCTTCGTCGGTTACGGTAGGGGCTTCGCCCGTAGTGCCTAAAATACAAAGCGCGTCGATTCCGTTTTCAATTTGGAAATCGATTTGTCTGCCCAAAGCGTCGTAATCAACGCCGTATTTAGTAAAGGGGGTAATCGCAGCCGTGCAAGTACCCTTAAAAATCATTTTGTTCATAGTTTAACCCTTATTAAGATTTTAAGTCGTTTATAAATTAAGCGCGTTGGTTTTTAACTGCACCGAGTTCAATAGCCTTTTCAGCAATTTGAACTGCGTTGGTAGCAGCGCCCTTTCTGATATTGTCGGCAACGCACCAGAAGTTAGCACCCGATTCAACGGTATCGTCTAGTCTAATTCTACCAACGAAAACTTCG
The DNA here is from genome assembly GCA_017554545.1 of Clostridia bacterium. Classification (GTDB taxonomy): domain Bacteria; phylum Bacillota; class Clostridia; order Christensenellales; family Borkfalkiaceae; genus UBA1259. The sequence goes on along the minus strand of JAFZIB010000080.1, from coordinate 3,701 downwards.
TTCTTGTTTTCAGCGGTAATAGGCATGGGGTAAACGTTGTTAGCAGTATCGTCTTGAAGAACTACGCCCTCAGCCTTAGATAAAACTTCTTTAATAGCTTCTAAAGTAACGGGCTTGTTGAATTCAACGTTAATAGATTCGCTGTGTCCGTAGTAAACGGGAACGCGTACGCAAGTTGCCGTAACTTTAATGCTTTGGTCGCCTAAAATACGCTTGGTTTCAAAAATCATTTTGTCTTCTTCTTTGGTGTAACCGTTATCCATAAACACGTCGATATGAGGTAAGCAGTTGCCAAAGATAGGATAGGGGAATTTTTGAGGTGCTTCACCACAAATGCCACCCTTTAAGTCGTTAAAACCTTTAACGCCAGCGCCCGAAACTGCTTGATAAGTGGAGTAAATAACTCTCTTAAGACCAAAAGCCTTGTGTAATGGTTTAAGCATTACTACCGCTTGAATAGTCGAGCAGTTGGGGTTAGCAATAATGTTTTTATGCCATAAAATATCGTCTGGGTTACACTCTGGAACTACTAGGGGAACTTCGGGGTCGCGTCTCCAAGCGCTTGAGTTGTCAATAACTAACGCGCCACAGTCTGCAAATACGGGAGCAAAAGCCTTGCTTATGTCACCGCCGGCAGAAAATAAAGCGATATCAACGGGGGTGTTTTTAACGTTTTCTTCGTTGAGTTCGATAACGGTGTGTTCTTTGCCCATAAAATCTATTTTAGAGCCTGCAGATTTTTTAGAAGCAAACAAATAATAGTTTTCTACAGGGAGTTGTTTTTCAGATAAAACTTCCATCATTTTTCTTCCAACCATACCGGTTGCGCCAACTACGGCTACGTTGTATTTTCTCATTTTAAAATACTCTCCTTATTATTGTACGATTATTAGTTTAGCAAACCTTTTAATAAAAGTAAAGTTTTTTTAATCAATAACCCTTATTTTATTTGTAAAAATGTTTAAAATAGTATAATATATATAATAAGAAATTTTACGCTTTATTGCGCAGTTGATAAAAAACGGGCAATAAAGTAAAAACGGAGATAAAATGGCAAAATATAAAAAGAAGAAAGAGGGTTTCGTTGCGCGTATGGTAATGGGCGCCGAAAAATCCGAAGGCTACGCTAGAGCGTCGCTACCGTCTAACAGATGGGAACTGTTTTTTGATTTGTTAAAAGGTCGTATAGGCAAACTGATTTTACTCAATTTGCTTATGTGTCTTTTCTTCATTCCTCTCGTTCTTCTTTTTCTATTTAGATTTACCTATATGGCAAACGTAGGTATTTCTTATCCCTACGCGCAAGGTTTCGGCGTGGGTTATCAAGCGCTAACCTCGATTACGGGGCTAATAGAAAACGAAAGACTAACTGCTAATTTAATTTCATTTTTGTTTTTGCCGTTGGCTATGGCGGTAGCGTCGGTAGGCTTATCCGGTGGCGCGTACGTTATGCGAAATATCGTTTGGACGGAAGGTGACTTTTTCGTAAACGACTTTTGGTCGGGTATAAGAAAAAACTATAAACAAGTTTTAATAATCAGTTTAATGTTTTCCTTCGTGTTTTACGTTACCATCTTGGGAATATCTGCCGTTAACAAATTCGTTGCAGAAACCAACTCGCTACAAATTTTAATGTGGATACTCAAAATATTTATGATGGTCGTAATGGGCTTTTACTCTATTATGACTTTACATATGATATCTATGTCGGTAACCTACGAAGTAAAGTTAGGCGGACTTATTAAAAACGCATACTACACGACTATGGCTTTAGTGATTCCCAACTTATTTTTCGCTGTAGTAGGATTAATTCCGTTTTCACTTTTACTTTTCGGCGAATTCATAAGAACGCTAAGCATACTTATAATAATTTTAATAGGATTTTCCTTCTTCTTTTTGGTGTGGACGAACTATTGTCAATGGATTTACGATAAATACGTAAACGACAGGGTGGCAGGCGCTCGTAAAAACCGAGGCATTTATCAAAAGGTTAATAAGAACGAGACGGAGGAAGAGGCAAACGCTAGAAGACGAAAAGAACAACTTGAAATGGCTGCTTTAAGTTCACTTTCTTCTAGACCAATCAAACCTATTACCGACGAAGAACTTCAACTTGCCGAACTACCCGCGTCGTTCAACAGAAGTGATATCGAAAAACTTAACAAAAGCAGAAAAGAACTTTACGAAGATAACGAAAAATATATTAGAGAGCATTCGAGTGACGAGCGCTACTCTAACCTAGAAAAAGCGCAAGAAGATTTAAATAGCGCAGAACAAGAACGCTTAAAGAGAATAGAGCAAGCAAAGAAAGAACTTGCAAAACGTAAAAAGAAAAAATAACGGTAGGATTACACCTTGAACAAACTATTAAAGACCCTCGTATTCGACGATTGTATGACCTTATCCGTGCTAGATACGACTGAAATGGTCAACGACGCAATAAAAATTCATAATCTGTCGCCCGTGTGCGCCGCCGCACTAGGCAGAACGCTAACCATTTGTACTTTTATGTCCTCTTTTTTAAAGGGCGATAAAGAAAAACTTTCGGTTACCGTTGCAGGCGACGGATTAGGCGGTAAAATTACCGTATCCGGTAACGGAAATTTGCAAATGAGAGGGTATATGGACAATCCTGCAGTCGATTTACCACTCAACGCTAAAGGCAAACTCGACGTTAGCGGTTGCGTTGGAAAAAAGGGCAGAATAACCGTCGTTCGCAGTATGGGACTTAAAGAACCATACGTTGGAACTAGCCGAATAGTAACGGGTGAGATTGCGGAGGATTTTACTGCTTATTACGCGCTTAGCGAACAAATGCCAACGGCAATGGCGCTCGGCGTAAAAATAGGTAAAGACGGCAGTTGCGTAGGCGCAGGAGGCGTTATAATTCAAGCGCTTCCCGGCGTAAAAGACGAGCATATAGATAAAGCGGAATCAGTTATAAACTCTCTATCAAATCTTTCTACGCTAATCGAACTAAAGGGCGCTGAAGAAATCTTAAAAGATTATTTTAATAAAACCGAATACGAAATTTTTTATCCCAAATACGAGTGTTTGTGCAGTAGAGAATATTTAGAGGGAATTTTGGTTTCGTTAGGGCAAAAAGAACTTAAAGATATTATCGAAAAGGACGGCAAGATAAAAGTCGATTGCGAGTATTGTAAAAAATCCTATATTTTTACAGAGCAAGACGTGGAAAAACTTTTTAGATAAACTAATACTAACGGTTATACGACCACGGAAAAATAAATGGAAAAAGACTATAAAGTAAGTAGGGTAAATGCGGAAAAATATCTAGACCTTGCCCAACGAAAAAAAGACGAGGGCGATTTGATAGGCGCGTTAGGATTGACTTTCACCGCGCTTAATGCAGAGCACTCTTTTATATCAAAAAGCCAAATATATCGATTTTTAGCGCAAACTTATTACCAACTTAGCGAATTTGAGTCGTCTATAAAATACTGGTTTAAATATCTTTCGTGCACAGGCGACAACGTAATCGAGGCGTATGAAGGGCTTATAGCCAACTATATGTCGCTTGGCGACCTTTTGCTTGCAGGATACTATTTCGACAGTTTGGTGAAAATAGACGATAGCCTCGTGCAAGGCGAGGTAGGAAACGCTTTTGCGCAAGAATATATGACTACGGTAAACAATAAAGACGACTATTTCGTAGCCTATCCTCAAAAGGACGTCGATTA
>JAFZIB010000079.1 GCA_017554545.1 Clostridia bacterium | reverse complement strand
TGCCGGAACAGCGAATCGAATCTGCGGAACAGGCCGCCGCTTTGCGGCAAGCCATCAGCAATATGTCTCCTGAGGACCGGGACTTGTTGATCCGTGTCTATTTTTTGGAACAAACCGTGGAGGAAATCGCCGCCGTCACAGGACACAATGCCTCCACCCTGCGGGTTCGGCTCCACCGGGGCCGAAAAAAGCTGCGACAAATTCTATCGGAAAGGGGAATCTGCTGTGACTGACTTTTATATTCCTGACGAGCATGAGCTGGATGCTCTGCTGGATCAACCTCCTGGGTTTGATCTGAACGCTGTGAGGTGCCGCACGCTTTCCCGAATCGACACGGGGGAACATCCCCCTTCCAAACGGCGCGCTCCGCTACGGTATAGTTATACCAGCTCATAGTAGCGCCAGCCTCGATAGCGAGTCTTGCTCTAACTTTAGAGGGAAGAACGCTTTCTTTATATTTTGCAGATTGCTTTTCGAAATCTTCTACGCAAGGCATAGAAACTACTCTAGCGTCAACGCCTTCTTTTTTTAAAGCCTTAGCAGCGTTAACGGCTAAAGCAACTTCGCTACCGGTAGCCATTAGGATAATATCGGGAGTTTTCTTTTCGCTATCAACTAGAATGTAGCCACCCTTGAACGCCTTGTCGCCCGTTCCTTCGAGCATAGGTAAGGTTTGTCTTGATAAGAACAAGCAAGCGGGAGTTTTGCCACTTATTGCGCTAATCCAAGCGGCAGTAGTTTCTCTACCGTCTGCAGGACGGTAAACTCTAAGGTCGGGCATAGCGCGGAGTGAAGATAGGTGTTCGATAGGTTGGTGGGTAGGTCCATCTTCGCCAACGCCGATTGAATCGTGAGTTAAAATATACGTTACGGGAAGTTTCATAATAGCAGACATTCTTATAGCGTTTCTCATATAGTCGCTAAATACTGCGAAGGTTGCGCAGTATGGAATTAATCCACCGTGCAAGTACATACCGTTTACTATAGCAGCCATTGCGTGTTCACGAATACCAAAGTGCATATTAGAACCGGTTTTGTCTTCGGGTAAGAAGTCTGTACGGTTTTTCATATTAGATTTGTTTGCGGGTGCTAAGTCGGCGCTACCACCGATAAGGTTGGGGATATATTTTTCTAACTTATTAAGAACGGTTGCGCCGTAACCACGGGAAGCGTCGTCCTTTTCGAACTTCCATAAATCTTCGATTTCAGCAAGGTTAGGCATTTCTCTCTTTTGCCAAGCGATATATTCTTTAGCGAGTTCAGGATATTTTTCTGCGTAATCCTTAAACATAGCCTTCCAAGCCTTTTGTGCTCTTCTGCCTTTAGAACCGAATCTCTTACAATGTTTAAACACTTCTTCGGGAACTTCGAAGGGAGCGTAATCCCAACCCAAGTTTTCTCTTAAAGCCTTAATGTTTTCTTCGCCTAAGGGAGCGCCGTGGCAACTTGCTTTGCCTGCTAGGGGCGAGCCGTAGCCGATAGTGGATTTAACGATAATTAAAGAGGGTTTTTCGGTTTCTGCCTTTGCCTTTTTAATAGCGCGATTTAATGCGCCGAGGTCGTTGGCGTCGGCAACTTTAATAACTTGCCAGCCGAGTGCTTGGTGACGCTTTGCAACGTCTTCGGTAAAGGTGATGTCGGTACTACCTTCGATAGTTACGTCGTTATCGTCGTAGAATAAAATTAATTTGCCAAGTTTAAGAGCGCCAGCAAGAGAAGCAGCCTCGTTTTCGATACCTTCTTGCATACAGCCGTCGCCACATAAAGCGTAGGTGTAGTGGTCAACGATAGGATATCCCTCTTTGTTGAACTTGTTTGCAAGATAATTTTCTGCAATAGCCATACCAACTGCGTTTGCAACGCCTTGTCCTAAAGGACCGGTGCTGGTTTCTACGCCGGGGCATACTTCGTATTCGGGGTGACCTGCAGTACGGCTACCGTATTGACGGAAGGTCATTAACTCCTCTTTCTTTAAGCCGAAACCGAAAAGATAGTAGAGAGAGTAGTCGAGCATAGACGCGTGACCTGCGGAGAGAACGAATCTATCTCTGTTATCAAAGGAAGTATCTTTTGGGTTGAAAACCATGTTGGTAAAAATAGAATATCCTATGGGCGCTGCGCCTAACGGCATGCCTGGGTGACCGGAGTTGGCTTTTTGGATAGCCTCTACGGAGAGCATTCTGATTGAGTTGACCGTAAGTTGTTTTAAGTCTGACATAATTCCTCCTACTTTGCGTTATAGCGCAAAAATAATATGACTACATTATATATCAAGTGGGGGTTATTTTCAAGTGTTTTTCAACCTTTTTGCAGTAAATTGTAATAAAAAACTTGATATCTCGCGCGCATGCGTGTATAATGTATTTGTATAATTATTTTAAAATTTAAATACACGGAGAATATTATGGACGGCAAACAATTCGTAACTCAAATAGCAGACATCAACGACAATTTTGCGCAATGGTACACCGACGTGGTGTTAAAAACCGAGTTAGTTGACTACGGTCCGGTTAAAGGCACTATGGTTATTAGACCTTACGGCTACGCTATTTGGGAAAATATACAAAAAGATATGGACGCGCGCTTTAAGGCTGCGGGTTCTAAAAACGCGTACTTCCCCTTGCTTATCCCTATGAGTTTCTTTACCAAAGAGGCTGAGCACGTAGAGGGCTTTGCGCCCGAAGTTGCAGTAGTAACCCACGCGGGCGGAGCAAAACTAGAAGAACCGCTTGCTATTCGTCCTACCAGCGAAACGGTTATAGGCACTATGTACGCTAAATGGATACAATCTTATAGAGATTTGCCCGTTATTATGAATCAATGGTGTAACGTTATGCGTTGGGAAAAGACTACCCGTCCTTTCCTTAGAACGAGCGAGTTCTTGTGGCAAGAAGGTCACACCGTTCACGCAAGCGAAGATGAGGCTATGGAAGAAACCATAAAAATGCTTAACGTTTATAAAGAGTTCTTTGAGGAAACCTTGGCAATCCCCGTATTTACCGGTAGAAAAACCGATAAAGAAAAGTTTGCCGGCGCAGTTGCAACCTTCGGCTTAGAGGCAATGATGCTCGACGGCAAGAGTTTGCAAATAGGAACTTCGCACTATTTAGGTCAAAACTTCTCTAAGGCTTTTGATATCAAGTTCTTAGATAAAGATAGCACTCAAAAATTCGGTTATACTACCAGTTGGGGAACTTCTACCCGTATGATTGGCGGTATCATTATGGCGCACGGCGACCAACGCGGTTTAGTGTTGCCTCCCAAAATCGCGCCCGTTCAGGTTGTAATCGTTCCTATCGCAGCGCATAAGGGCGGTGTAAACGAAAAGGCTAAAGAACTAGAGGCGCAATTACTCGCTCAAGGTATTCGCGCAGAAGTTGATACGCGTGATATGAGCCCCGGTTGGAAGTTCAACGAGTGGGAAATGAAGGGCGTGCCCGTTCGTATCGAGGTCGGCCCAAGAGATATCGAAAACAACCAAGTAGTTATTTTCCGTCGCGACAACCTAGAAAAACAAACGGCGTCTATGGATAACTTGGCTCTCTCGGTCAAAGGTCTTTTAGACGAAATTCAAACTTCGCTACTTATTAAGTCTAAGGCAAACAGAGACGGCAGAGTTTGCGAGGCTGATAGCCTAAACGGCATCTTAAACGGCGTTGAAAACAAAAACTTCGTTAAAGCAAACTGGTGTGGTTGTAGAGAGTGTGAGGACAAAGTTAAAGAATTTGCTCAAGCAACCGCCAGAGTTATTGATAGCGACGCCACCGAAGGTGAAGTGTGTGCCATCTGTGGTAAACCCGCTAAGCATAAAGTTATCTTTGCTAGAGCATATTAATATAGGCGTTATCGCCTCATCTAATTGATTTTTAACGGCAAAAAACCCACGATTTGCTTTGCGTTTCGCTCGGTTTCGTACCTTCTAGGTACGCGCCCTTACGAGAACGCTCGCCACTCTCGTTTTTTGTCCGTTAAACCACTTAGTTAATCAATTATCCTCGGCTCAAACGCCTTTAAAAAAGGGGCGTACGCGCCAAATTAATTGACATCAACGGCAAAAAACCCACGATTTGCTTTGCGTTTCGCTCGGTTTCGTACCTTCTAGGTACGCGCCCTTACGAGAACGCTCGCCACTCTCGTTTTTTGTCCGTTACCTTAATAAAAATTAGAAATTTGGAGTTTTATGGGTAAAATTATAGTATTTTTACAAAGCTTGTCCACTGTGTCTGAATTGCCTATTGGTGGCGCGATTATGGCAGTCTTAATTCCGCTTTTATTTGCGATAGCCCTTTACGTTTTGCGTTCGATAGGTATTTATACGCTCGCTAAACGCAACGGCGAAAAGCCTTGGATGGCTTGGATACCGGGGTTATGGATTTATCCGGTGTGTATGCTTGTTAAAAACGAGGGCTTTTTTGGTAGGCCCGTCAAAAAGTTCGCCGTACTCTTTACCGTTATAATAACCGTGTTAGAAGTTTTGAATATTTTGTATTACTTCTTGCTATATTTCCCCGTGGTTGGTTATTTCTTTAGCGGTGGATACGTTTATTTATACTTAGGCGACGGCATACCTCAAATTGCAAACCAAGCGCTTATTCCTTATTTAGACGGAACGCTATACGTTACGAGCGATATAGTCTATCCGTACGCAAATATGAACTTTATCGTTATACTTTTAAATACGATTGGTTGGATAGGCAACGTGTTATCTTTCGTAGAGGCGATAATAACCATTAATTTATACTTCTCGCTATTTAGAAAATTTTGGCCGAGACACTACGTCGTTGCGTCTATCGTATCCTTTTTCGGATTGTTCCCGATTTTCGTGTTCGTGGTTAGAAACAATCGCCCTATAGACTATGCAAGTTTCGTACGTTCGCAGTATCAAGGATACTACAACGTATATACCCCCGACGAGCAATGCCCACCGCAAAAGGAAAAGAGTCCTTTTGAGGAATATCCCAACAAAGAAGAAAAGAAATACAAGTACGAGGACCCCTTTGAGGAGTTTTCGGATAAAAAATAAGAGATAAATTAAATGCAAAACGAAAACATAGCCGCTCTTTCCACGGGCAACGTGGCAAGTGGCGTTGCAGTAATCAGAATAAGCGGAAGTTCTCCGCTTGCGGTTGCGGAAAAGATGTTCCGACCAACAGGCAAAACGGCTGTTAAAGATTTTAAGCCAAACGTGATGTACGTTGGCGAAATCGAGGCAGACGGTTTTTCTGATTTCGGCATGTGCGTATATTTCAGAGCGCCCTTAAGTTTTACGGGCGAGGACACCGTTGAGTTTCACTCTCACGGCGGTATTGCAATTACACAAGGCATACTTAGAAAGATTTTTTCTCTAGGCGTGCGCCCCGCGACCAACGGCGAGTTTACCAAGCGTGCGTTTATGAACGGCAAACTTTCGTTATCGTCTGCCGAGGGTCTTATAGATATGATTAACAGCGAATCTCAAAGCGGGGTTCGAGCAGGATACTATTTATATAGAGAAAAACTGCTAAAACAGGTTAGCGACGTGCAAGAGTCGTTAACCGACTTGCTCTCTCAAATCGACGTGGATATGGATTTCCCCGAAGAAGATTTAGAGGCGGACTACACGCTTTCTGCCAAAGCCGTTTTAACCGAGTGTATAGATAGGTTAAACGCGCTAATCGGCACTTACAGAGTGGGCAGAGTGCTAAAAAACGGCGTTAACGTTGGTATTATAGGCAAGCCCAACACGGGTAAAAGTTCTACCCTAAACGCGTTACTTAACTACGATAAAGCGATAGTTTCCTCGGTTGCAGGCACGACTCGTGACGTGGTTGAGGGCGTTATAGAGATAAACGGGGTTAGATTTAATCTGTCCGACACCGCCGGAATTAGAGATAGCGAAGACCTTATAGAAGGAATAGGCGTTGAACTTTCTAAAAAAATCGTGGGCAGTAGCGACCTATTGCTATTTATAATAGACGGAAGCAACTATGACGGCTACGACGAGGCTGTATTTAAATTAATCGAGGGCAAAAACGCGCTCGTGGTCGTAAATAAAACCGACGTATCCGACTTTAAGCATCCAAAAGCCGATTTATACATATCTGCGCTAAAAAAAGAGAATATAGACAGTTTAAGAGAGATGCTTTACGCCCGTTCGGTTGGCGGTGGAGTAGATTTATCGGGTGACTTCTTATGCGAAGAAAGGCATTTCGACGCGCTAACTAGGGCAAAAGACAAACTCGTTACGGCGCTTAACGCGTTAGGAACGGTGTCGCTCGATATGGTCGCAATAGATATTAAAGACGGTTGGGACGCGCTCGGCGAAATTTCGGGCAAGACGGCAACCGAAGAAATTATAAACAACATTTTTGCAAAGTTTTGCGTAGGCAAATAGTGGGGGACTTATGGTCGATTTAGAACTTTACAGAGTTTTTTACACGGTTGCAAAATGCGGTAGTTTAACCAAAGCGGCAGAAGAATTATACATTTCGCAACCTGCTGTTTCTCAGGAAATTAAGCAGTTAGAGAACCAACTCGGCGGTCAACTTTTTGTTAGAACGAGAAAGGGTATGGAGCTCTCGGAAACGGGTGGCAAGCAAATTTTTCCGCTAGTAGAAAAGGCGCTTAAAATATTTGACGAGGTAGAAAAAAAGTATTCTGAACTTAAAGATACTGCTACCGGCATCATAAGAATTTGCGCGTCCGACACGGTAAGCACGCACTTTTTATTGCCGTTCGTAAAAAAATATCACGAAAAATATCCCGACGTTAATATAGTTTTGCAAAACTGCACTTCTAGCGAAACGATAGAATTGTTAAAGCATAAAAAAGGCGACGTGGGTTTTGTAAACCTGCCTATCGACGATAGCGAGATAGACCTATCTAGCGCCGTTATGCAACTGCACGACACCTTCGTTGCAAGTGAAAAGTTTAGCGAACTAACGGGCGAGGTTGTAGAACTGAAAAGGTTGCAAGACTACCCCTTGTTAATGCTTGAACTCTCTACGGCGACCAGACAGGCAATCGTGTCGTTTGCGCACTCGCAGGGCATACATTTACACCCCGAAATCGAACTAGCCAGCCTTGAACTTATGACCGAACTTGCAAAGTCTGGGCTAGGAATTGCTTGTATTCCTCGAGAATTCGTTCGCCACGAATTAGAAGAGGAAAAGAGTTTAATAGAAATTAAAACCAACCCTGCGTTGCCCGCTAGAGCGATAGGGTTGGCGCTACCAAAAAACGAAACTATGACTTTTGCAGTTAAAGAATTCGTTAAAATGGTTTGTGAAAAGTAAAAGGAGAATAGATTATGGCTCAATGGCTCAATACTACGTTTGCCGGACTTGACGGTGCAGTTTTTGGGTTTATGAACTCAATCAAATGCGGTTTTTTAACTTGGATTAGCGAAATTTTCGACGTTTTAGGCTCGGCAGGTATAGCCTTTATCCTTGCTGGCTTAGTGCTTTGCGCTTTTAGTAAAACTCGTAAAATCGGCGCGCACGTTTTATTTTCTATTGTAATCGGCGCGTTATTTACCAACGTTATTATTAAACCGTTAGTGGCTCGTCCAAGACCGTACACCAACCCCGATTTCGTTGGTTTTTGGGAACAAGTGGGCGCTAGCCTAGAAAGTGAGAAATCTTTCCCCTCTGGACACACCACCT
>JAFZIB010000078.1 GCA_017554545.1 Clostridia bacterium | reverse complement strand
CATAAGTTCTAAATACAGCACTTTTTGAGGCTCGTCAAATATTTCGTTAGACGGAGTTAACACTATTTTTACTATTCTGTCAAACCCTTCCAGAGTAACGCTTTCTACGGTAGAATTAAGTAGGTGTTTACGCAAAAGCATACAAAAATTCGGCGCTGCTTGTGGCCCCGGATTATTATCTTCCGTTAGACCGATTCTAGGCATAGACGGATTGACTGAAATTAATAATTTTTTAGTTTTGCTTTTAGCGTATATCGTTATAATAACGGTGTCGTTATCAGGTTGAACTATCCTGTTAATTTTACCGCCCGATAGCGTTTGATTTAATTCTTTACATAAAAATCTAAGGGTAAACGCGTCTTGTGGCATTAGATTGCACCCCCTATTTCAAACGTTCTATCGTTAAGGTAATATAGCGGACTTTTTGGCTGAAATTTTAAGGTTAACAAGCAAGCCGTAAGGTGCTGTTTTTTAGCCCCTTTTTGTTCGTTGATTGCCTTGTCGCCGTATTTGCCGTCACCTATAATAAAATGCCCGATATGCGCCAAATGAGCCCTGATTTGATGAGTTTTTCCCGTATATAAAGTTACTTTTAAAAGTGAACAATCTTGCATTTTAGACACTACTTCGTAGCCCGTTTTTATCTCAACCGAACCACTCACTTTTTTATCGAAAATCTTGACTGTTGACGATTCGGAATCCTTTAGTAGATAAGCGGTTAAAAGGTCTTTTTGTTTGGGCATAACGCCGTAAACTAAAGCCGAATATTTCTTTATAAAATCGTGGTTTTTAAACCCAAATAATAGTTCTTCGCTCGCTTTTTCGTTTAGGGCGAAAATCATAATGCCGTCGGTGTTTCTATCAAGTCTGTGAATAAAAAAGGAGTTTGGATATTTTTTTGTTACGCTTTCGAAAACGCTTTCCGAAGTATAGCCTTTCTTCTTGTAAATTACTAGAACGTTATCATCTACGAACAACTCCGAAAATTTTTCAGTTTCCTTTGGATTGTAAAAAAGGGTTACCTTGTCGCCAACTTCAAGCAAAACGTCCTGTCCAACTCGCTTTCCGTTTACTTTTACGTCTTTATTTCGCAAAAGTTTTTGCAAAGCAGAAAAGGACAGGTCCTCACATTTTACTAGAGCAAGTTTAGACAACTTGCGGTTTTTGTCGGCAATAAATTCTATCATTTACTTTTTACTCGTTTAATTACAAAAGGACCTCGGAAAACCGAAGTCCTTTTTAGTTTACTTTTTATTATTCTTTATCCGCACTATCCTTCGGCTTAATGCAGAGTAATACGATAATGCCTGCTAAGCAGAGAGTACCTACTGAAAGGAATACTACTGACCATACGTTATCTCTAAGCCAAGTGCTTGCAGGTTTAACGGGTACGGGATTATCAACTATACGAATTATAGTCGATTCGGTAGCGTCTCTGTAAGACTTGTCGGAATATACGTGACAGTCGATTTTATAACTACCTACTTGGTCGGGCTTAAAGGTTAATTGACCGTCGTAAGCAATTTTTCTTAATTGGTCTATGGTGTATTCCCCTTCGCCACTTGAAGTAAAATCTTTAACCGTGAGTATTTCTTTCCAACCGTTAGAATCCTTAGTAGCGTTTAGGTCGGAATTATAGTAAAGTTTATAGTTGGTGCTATAACCGCCTGCAACCACTTCGAAAGCGGTAGCCTTATACACTACGCCAACGTATCCCTCGTCTTGGTCGTGAGGTTTAACAACTAGCGGAGCGTCGTCGTTGATTACGATAGTAAATACGAAATCTTTG
>JAFZIB010000077.1 GCA_017554545.1 Clostridia bacterium | reverse complement strand
GACGGGCTTTGCGGTGCAGGTGTTGCTTATAAACTCGGATACTCACTAATCGGTGAAAAAGCCAACGATTACCTTGATTTCGTGGCGTTGGCGACGGTTGCCGACAGCATGGACTTGGTTGACGAGAATAGAGATATCGTGGTTGAAGGATTAAAACTATTTTCCGACCTTAAAATTAGAGATTGTTTTAAGAATTTAATCGGAGACGCAGATAAAAAAATTACTGCATCTACTCTAGCGTACCTAGTTGCGCCAAGAGTAAACGCCGGTGGAAGAATGGGCGACGCAAATAGCGCGCTTAAACTGTTTACCGCAACCGACGCCCAAGAAATTTTTGAATATTCGGTTAAACTTAACGCCTACAATATAGAAAGACAAGCCGAATGCGATAGGGTGTATAACCTTGCTAAAGAACAAATAAACAAATACAAACTTTATAAAAAGGGTGCTATTCTAGTTAAAGGCGACGACTGGAACGCCGGAGTAATAGGTATAGTTTCGGCAAGACTCGTAGAGGACTATACTAGACCTGTAATCACTTTTGCCTTGTGCGACGGTTACTATAAAGGCTCTGCGCGCAGTGTCGAGGGAGTAAATATATACGAACTTATAAACCGCTCTAAAGATTTATTAAAAACTTTCGGTGGACACGCTCAAGCGGCTGGTGTTTCCGTTGATTTGGATAAATACGACGCGTTTGAGAGTGAGTTTATTTCGTCGTTCGAGAACTTTTACGGCGAACAAGAACTAGAAGCTTCCGAACGAATAGAGTGGAATATCGATAGCCCGATTTCTCTTAGATTTGCTAAGGAAATTACGCTATTAGAACCTTTTGGAACGGGGAATAAAAAACCTTACTTTTCTACCACGGTAAACAGCGTTAAAGCGCAGCCGTTAAAATCAGGCTCACCGCATTACTCGTTTAATACGAACGCAATTCAAATGCTTAATTTTAACGGAGAATCCGACCTAATACCACTATCGTTAAACGTAGAAAAGCAAATCGTTTTTGAAATTAATTATTCGGTTTTTAGAAACACGCAATCTATAAAAGGCTTTGTAAAAAGTGTAGTGCCAAATTACTCTAATTTAATTGATTTAGAAAACGTAATATTTGAACAAGGACTAAAAAATCTTACGATAGGAGAACGAAAAATCGAATATCCGGACGGATGTAAAGATTTACCTAGTAATCAAATAGTAGTTAAAAAAGGGCAAGGAAAGGTTTACGTTCTATCCGACGTAAAAAACTATTATAAATATCCCGAACTTAAAAATCTTTCAGTTAGCCTATTTGAACACGAGGCAAAAGGTTGTGAAAACTTCTTGCTGATTTGCCCTAAATCATTGCCGAACGGCTACGCAAAAGTAGTCTATTTAGATGGTGGCTCGACCTATTTGTCGGGTGATTACGAATATACCGTTGCAAATGATTTGCATAACAGTGATTATGGTTCGTTAAGCACCTTAAGAGAGGATTTTGCTACTGCTTTTAACGTGATTCTACCATACGTTGGTATGGAATTCGAAAGCGCATATTCGGCACACCAAAAGTATGCTCCAAATATAGAGATAAAGCAGTTTATTTTTGCCTTTTCGGTGTTTAACGAATTAGGATTCTTTTATATTAAAAACGGTATTCTCAATAGAAACACGGAGGTGAAATCTCCGTTGACAAACTCTATTATTTATAGTACAATTTGTAATATACAGGAAGAGTTATGATAGAGATTTACGAAAAACTTGCAGAATTTTATACGGGTGAAGACTTAGAATTATGCTATAAGGCGTATGATTTTTCTAAAAAAGCCCATCAATCGCAAAAGCGCGCTTCAGGGGAGGAATATTTTATTCATCCATGCTTTGTCGCGGGCATTTTAGTCGATTTAGGACTAGACGCAGCAACCGTTGCGGCTGCTTTTCTGCACGACGTAATAGAGGATACGCCCGTATCTGAAAACGATATAAAAAACACCTTTGGTTCAGAGGTGTTAGAACTTGTTTTGGGCGTTACTAAACTAGAAAAAATTGAATTTACCTCAAAAGAGGAAGAGCAAGCGGAAAACTTTAGAAAACTTTTCGTTGCAATGGCAAAGGATATAAGAGTTATAATTATAAAACTTGCCGACAGATTGCACAATATGCGTTCCCTTAATTTCCTCTCGCACGAAAGACAACAGCGTATGGCTAGAGAAACTCTAGAAATCTACGCTCCTCTTGCAGGAAGATTAGGTATTTCTCAAGTTAAGTGCGAATTAGAGGATTTGTGTTTAAAATACTTAGAGCCCGAGTTTTACGAATACTTAGTTGTAAACATTGATGAGCGCTTAAAAGAAAATGAAATGCTAGTTGACCAAGTAATATCGGTAGTAGATTCTATGCTTAAAGAATCGGGTATTAACGGGGAGGTTTATGGCAGAAGAAAGCACTTATATAGCATTTATCGTAAGATGAAGGAGCGTGGAAAAACGCTAGACCAAATCTACGATTTAGTGGCTATAAGAATAATCGTAAACAGCGTTGACGAGTGTTACGAAGTCTTTGGTAAAATCCACCACAAATGGAAACCTGTTCCGGGCAGAATTAAGGACTATATAGCAACGCCTAAGCCAAATATGTACCGTTCGTTGCATACGACCGTCGTAACGAACTTCGGTAGATTTTTCGAAATTCAAATAAGAACTTTCGAAATGAACCACGCTGCTGAATACGGTATCGCAGCGCATTGGAAATATAAAGAAAAGAAAGAAGGCGACGATTTAGACACTCGGCTCTCTTGGATTAGAGAGGTTATGGAGTGGCAAGGCGGTCTTAAGGATAGTAAAGAGTTCTTAAGCTCTCTTAAAGGCGACGTTTATAGTTCGGAGGCGTTGGTATTTACGCCTAAGGGTGACGTTATAAGTCTGCCTAAAAACGCTACGCCTCTAGATTTTGCCTATCATATTCACTCTGCAATCGGAAATCGTTGCGTTGGCGCAAAAGTAAACGGTAAAATGGTTCCGTTAAATACCGAATTGCAAGTTGGCGACATTGTAGAAATTATAACAAACCAAAACTCTAAAGGTCCGTCTTGGGACTGGCTTAAAATAGTAAAAAGTCCTTCTGCAAGGGTTAAAATTAAGCAATTCTTTAAGAAGGAAATGAAAGAAGAAAACGCCAAAACCGGTAAAGTTATGCTCGAAGAAGAGGCAAAACGCAGAGGTTATAGGCTTTCTGAAATATTAAACGACGAGTCGTTTTTGTTCTTATCTGCAAAACTTTCGTTCAACGGACAAGACGAAATGTTCTCCTCGGTTGGTTTCGGTGCGGTTTCGCCCAGCCAAGTAATTATTAAACTTATAGATTTTTATCGTAAACGTCAACCGCAACAAGATATTCCTCGCATGGTTTCGACTAGTTCTTCGGCTAAAGCGAGTGGCGTTGTGGTTAAGGGAATGACGGGTATCTTGGTTAGATTTGCCGGATGTTGTCACCCCGTTCCCGGCGACGACGTGGTTGGTTTTATATCCCGTGGACACGGCGTAACCGTACACCGTAGAGATTGTCCTAACCTTAAAAACGTTGAGCAAGAGCGCCTAATCGACGTTACTTGGACGGATAAAAATACTTCTTCGTTTAACGCGGGTATTAAGGTTATAGGTCACGCTCAAGCAGAAATCTTGACAACCGTTGCCGCACAATGCGCCGTTCAAAAACTAGAAATTATGTCCACTAACGGTAGAACCGACGCAAAAACGGGTAGAGTTACAATCGACTTTAATATTAGATTAAGCGATAGAAACGAACTCGATAAATTAATTTCAAAAATCGCTCAAGCGCCAAGAATTATTGACGTGTTTAGGACTACGACCTAGTATGGAATTGCATAAAATAGTAGGCTTTTTAGACGTAAATATCTATTTTTTAGTAAATAACGAGCAAAAAACGGCAGTAATAATCGACTGTGGTACGGATGCAAAAATAGTTAACAAAAAAGCAAGTGAGTTAGGTGTAAAAATTTCACATTTACTTCTTACTCACTCGCATTACGACCACTCGGGTTGCGCCGGTGAACTGCAACGTCAAGGCGTTAAAGTGTACGTTAGCGAAAACGACGCTCTAAAACTTAATAACTCGGACAACTTAGCCTATTGCTTTAATAAAGAGTTCGATAGTTTTACTCCCGACGGCGTGCTTTACGACGACCAAGTGTTAGAACTTAACGAAATATCAATAAAGGTAAAATCTACGCCGGGGCATACCGACGGCTCGGTTTCGTTCGTGGTGGATAATTTTATTTTTTCGGGTGACACACTTTTTTATAATTCGGTTGGAAGAACGGATTTCCCAACGGGCGATTTTAATCAACTTAAAAATTCCGTTCTTAATTTATACGCTCTCGACGGCGACTTCGTGGTTTATGCCGGACACGGACGCTCTACCACTCTTGAGAACGAGAGAAAATATAATAGTTTTGTAAAATTATGATAGATACTGATTTAACTAAATTCTTGCCCGACTTAATAGAAGTTGAAAATCTTTTTTCGGACAATCAATTTAATATTAAACATCGTTTTAAGCAAAACGGAAACAAGCTCGTTAACACTATTACGGTTAACGGGCAAACTTATGCTTACGGAAATTTCGTTAATGATTTGAGCGACGAAATAGTTAGGACTAGACTAACGAAACGCTACGCCAAACTTTCGCTTTATAAAGCGCTAAGCAAGGTTACGGGCAAAGATATGCCTTGGGGAGCGCTAACGGGGATAAGACCGACTAAACTCGCATATTCCGAAATAGAAAAAAACGGCTCGTTTGAAGATTTTTTTGTAAACGTTATGAAAGTTAGCGAGCAAAAAACCGCGCTGACTAGGGCCGTTATAGATTCACAAAAGCCCTATTACGAAAAGAACGATAACAACACGGACTTTTTCGTTTTTATTCCATTTTGTCCGTCTAGATGCAAGTATTGTTCGTTTATAAGCGCAGATATTAAACGTTCTAATCAACACGTTGACGCGTACGTGGACGCGTTAATAGAAGAAATTCGACAAAGCGCAGATTTGGTTAAAAATTTAAGAAGTATATACGTAGGTGGTGGAACGCCCGTTGCGTTACCAAACGAACAGTTAGAAAGAATTTTGCTTGAACTTGACAAGATTAATACCGGCGTTGAGTTTACCGTCGAAGCGGGCAGGCCCGATGCAATCACCAAAGAAAATTTAGCAATGTTAAAGGCGCATAAAGTTACTAGAATTTGCGTTAATCCTCAAACTTTTAGCGACCAAACCCTCCAACTTTTGGGTAGAAACCACACTTCCAAAGACATTTTTGAAAAATACGAGCTGGCAAAAAAAGATTTCTCTGTAAATATGGACTTGATTGCAGGGCTTCCGGGCGAAGACCAAAAAGTGTTTGAAGACAGCCTTAAAAAGACGATTGCATTATCTCCCGACGATATAACCGTGCACACGCTTTGTATAAAGAAAGGCTCTTATCTAGCGGAAGAAACTAATAGACTACCTGAAGATAAAGTAGCAAATATGGTTGAAAAATCTCATCAAATCCTTGGTGAAAATGGATACAAACCATACTATTTATATCGACAAAAGTATATGGCTGGCAATTTAGAGAACACCGGCTACGCATTAAACGGAAAGGTATGCGTTTATAATATCGACGTTATGGAAGAAATATCTCAAAACGTTGCTTGCGGTGCTAACGCCATCAGTAAAAGGATATATTTTGGCGGAGAACGAATAGAAAGAGAAGCGTCGCCTAAGGATATTCCTACTTATTTAGGTAAAATTGAGCAAATTATAGATAAAAAACGCAAACTTTTCGAGTAATTTATATTAAAATATAAAAAAACAAGTAAAACAGTTTACAAAATTAAAACAATTTGTTATAATAACAACGCTTGATACTTTTTGCAAGGTTTTAGGGATTCTCCACCCATTGCTTTGCTTAAAGCGAATTAATCCATATAACGAATTAGGAGGTAAAAAACAATGGATAAAGCAAAGAAGTTAGAAATCATCAACAAATTTGGTCGTCACGAAGGCGACACCGGTTCAGCTGAAGTGCAAATCGCGCTTTTAACTGAAAGAATCAATCACTTAAACGCACACCTTCAAGCAAATAAGCACGACAACCACTCGCGTCGTGGCCTTATGAAAATGGTAGGTGAACGTCGTGGCCTTTTGAAGTATCTTAAGGAAATTGATATCGAAAGATACAGAAAGGTTATTGCTGATTTGGATTTAAGAAAATAAAAAAACGGGGCGGCAGTATAGGTATATTGTCGCCTTTTTTTTAGAAATCGGCATTAAAATAAAATAGGAAAATTGTGCGCAAACGGGGTTTGCGTTTCAAAATAATAAGAGTTAGAAATAGGAGAAAACAATGACAGAAACTTACAGAGAATTTAAAACCACTCTAGGTGGAAGAGAACTAGTAATTGAAACCGGTAAATACGCTGGACAAACAAATGGCTCTTGTATCGTTAGATGTGGCGAAACGGCAGTTATGGTAAACGTTACCATGGCAGAAAAACCCAGAGACGGTATGGATTACTTCCCCTTGGGTGTTGACTTTGAAGAAAAGATGTATGCAATCGGTCAAATTCCCGGAGGATTTAAAAAGAGAGAGGGTAGAGCGTCTGACAAGGCTATTTTAACCAGCAGACTTATCGATAGACCTATCCGTCCTCTTTTCCCCAAAGGATTATTTAACGACGTTATAGTTATTGCAACCGCGCTTTCAGTTGAACCCGATATTCAACCCGAAGTTCTTGCAATGATTGGTAGTTCAGTTGCAATCAGCATTTCCGATATTCCGTTTGCTGGTCCTACCGGTAGCGTAGTAGTTGGTATCGTTGACGGCGAATACGTAATCAACCCCGACTGCGCTCAAAGAGAAAAGAGTACCTTAACTTTAAACCTTGCAGGTACTAAAGACGCTATTATGATGGTTGAGGCAGGCGCTAAAGAAATCTCCGACGACGAAATGGTAGGCGCAATCTTATTTGGTCACGAAGAAATCAAAAAACTCTGCGCGTTCCAAGAAGAAATCGTTAAAGAAATCGGCAAGCCCAAAAAGGAAATGGAATTATACCATATCCCCGAAGAAATCGATTCTCAAGTTAGAGAATTTGCTAGCGATATGTTAGACAAGGCCTTAGACACCTTTGATAGACAAGTTCGTCAAGCAGGTCAAGACCAAGTTGAAAAAGATACTTTAGAACACTTTGCAGAAATCTTCCCCGGCAAAGAAAGAGAAATTAAAGACTCGCTTTACTATTTAACCAAAGAAAAGGTAAGAGCAAAAATCACTAACTTAGGTATCCGTCCTGACGGTAGAAAGTTAACCGAAGTTAGACCTATTTGGTGTGAAGCAGGCGTTCTACCAAGAGTTCACGGTTCGGGCGTTTTCACCAGAGGTCAAACTCAAGTTATGTCAACCTGTACCTTAGGTATGCTTTCCGAAGTTCAAAAATTAGAAGGTTTAGACGGCGAATCTGCAAAGAGATATATGCATCAATACAATATGCCCGGCTACGCTTCGGGCGAGGCTAAACCCTTAAGAAGTCCCGGCAGACGTGAAATCGGTCACGGCGCTTTAGCAGAAAGAGCGTTAGAACCCGTTATTCCTTCTGAAGAAGAATTCCCCTATGCAATTAGAATCGTTTCCGAAGTATTATCTTCTAACGGTTCAACCTCACAAGGTAGCGTTTGTGGTTCAACCTTAGCGTTAATGGACGCTGGCGTTCCCATCAAAGCACCCGTTGCAGGTATTGCTATGGGCTTAATTAAAGACGTAGAAAGTGGTAAAGTTTCTATTCTTACCGATATTCAAGGCTTAGAAGACTTCCTTGGCGATATGGACTTTAAGGTTGCAGGTACCGAAAAGGGTATTACCGCAATCCAAATGGATATTAAAATCAAGGGTATCGACGAGGCTATCTTAAGACAAGCAATCGCACAAGCAAACGTTGGTAGAAAACATATTCTAGACAAAATGCTTGCAGTTATTAGCGAACCTAGAGAAGAACTTTCTAAATACGCTCCCAGAATTATTTCTTTCAATATTAATCCCGATAAGATTAGAGAAGTTATCGGTTCTGGCGGTAAGGTTATCAACAAGATTATCGAAGAAACCGGCGTTAAGATTGATATCGACGACGACGGCAGAGTTAATATCGCATCTACCGGCGACGGCGCACAAGCAGAAAGAGCAAAAGCAATTATTCTTTCAATTGCTAAAGACCCTGAAGTTGGTGATATGTTTATTGCGGAAGTCGTGAGAATTTTATCTAAGGTTGGTGCTTTCTGTGAATTAGCACCCGGTAAAGACGGATTAATTCATATTTCAAAAATGAGCGATAAGAGAATCGACAAGGTTGAAGACGTTCTTCAAATTGGCGACAAGGTCAAGGTTGAAATCATCAAAATTGGTGAAAAAGGTATTGACTTAAAACTCTTAGAAAAAATTACCGACTAATTAAACGATAATATGCAAGGCAAACGCCTTGCATATTTTATTCGTAGAGGTTAAACTAAGTTATTAAACACCCCCTTTGCTCATACAATAACAAGGGGGAAAAGATGAATAAAAAAGGTTTTTTTCAATCGGTAATCGCAAACGTCGTTTTAATCGCAGTTTTTTTCGTGGTGGCGTTAGTCGGGTTTTTGCCCGAAAGTTCTACTCCTATTTGGTCCACTAAGAATATTAAAGCGTATTATAACGGAAATCAAAGCAAAAGATGCGTTTCTATTATGTTTAACGTGTATGAAAATACTCAAGTTGTAAACGCTATTATAGACGTGCTAAACGAGAGGGGGATTAAGGCTACCTTTTTCGTTGGAGGTTGCTGGGCGGATGACAACGCTCAAACGCTCGTTAGACTTGTAAACGACGGACACGAAATAGCAAATCACGGCTATTTTCATAAAGACCATAAAAAGTTGAATTATCAACAAAACGCAGAGGAAATTAGGCTCACCGCATCAATAGTTAAGGCGTTGTGTGGTTACGAAACTAAACTTTTTGCTCCTCCTTCCGGTAGTTATTCTCAAACGACCTTGCAAGTGGCCGACGATTTTGGATACAAAACTATAATGTGGTCAAAAGATACTATAGATTGGCGAGATAGCGACCAGAAAAAACTTATCGAACGTGCTACTAAAAACGCCACGGGTGGCGACCTCGTTCTCATGCATCCTAAAGAACATACGCTTAAGGCGTTGCCTAAAATATTAGATTATTATTATTCAATTGGTCTAAACGTGGTTACGGTAAGCGAAAATATTTGTGTATAACGGAGAAACTTATGAAATTTTATAAAAAATTTGACAACGGATTAAGGTTAGTAATAGAAAAGATGGAAGGCTTGTATTCCGTTAGTGCAGGCGTAATGGTAAAAACAGGTAGCGCCAACGAAAGCGCGGAAGAAAACGGAATTTCTCACTTTATCGAACACGTTACTTTTAAGGGCACTCCTAACCGTTCGGCGTATGAAATCTCCGATTATATAGACAGAATAGGCGCGCAAATAAACGCGTACACCGCAAAGGAAATGACTTGTTATTATACCAAGTCAACCTACGAACACTACGAAGAATGCTTAGAAGTATTATCCGATATATTCTTTAATTCGCTCTTTTCAGAAGAAGAAATGGAAAAGGAAAAAGGCGTTATATTAGAAGAAATTAATATGTCCGAAGATACTCCCGACGACTTGTTGTTCGACCTACTCGCTCAAAGTTATTTTGGAAATTGCGGACTCGGACAAACTATATTAGGACCAGCCAAAAACGTAAAGAAATTCACTAGAAAAGAAGTTAAAAAATATTTAGAAAAATACTACACGGCAGATAACGTAATTATATCTATCGCAGGCAACGTAAACGTAGAAAAAACGGCCGAACTCGTAGAGAAACTTTTTGCAAGCAAGTTCGTAAACAAAAAATCAAAACCTCAAGTTGTCTCTAAAATTATCGAGCCTAAACATATATATAAATATAAGCCTATCGAGCAATCGCACGTGGGAATTTGTATGCCTGCCTTTTCGGTGGACGACGAGCGTGGTGAATATCTAACGGTTGCAGGAATAGTTTTAGGTGGAGGAATGAGCAGTAGATTGTTCCAGTCTATAAGAGAACAGTCGGGATTAGCGTATAGCGTTTACGCGTATAATTCTACCTATAAAGACCACGGAATTACCGAAATTTACGCTGGTGTAAACCCTGAAAACAGAGATTTAGCGCTAGAGAAAATTATAGAAGAAATTAAAAAGATTAAAAAAGAAGGAATTACCGAGCAAGAATTTTCTAGGGCAATAGAACAAGTAAAAAGTTCGCTTATTTTAGGTCGTGAAAGCACCTATACTCAAATGATTTTATCTGCTAAATACTTGTTTTATCTAGACAAGCAGTTCGATTACGAAGAAAGATTACAAAAGATAAAAAATATGACGCTTTCCGACGTTAACGAGGCAATCAGATGATCGTACGATTTAACTAAAGCCTCAACTGCAACGGTAGGCCCTAAAAAAAGCGCCTTAAAGATTTAATTTTTAATAAAACCAAAAAGACTATTAGCGATAATAGTCTTTTTTTTATCGTATAAAGAATATACTAAAATATGAAAATTTTTAGGGGTATATTATGCGCTCTACTAGTTAGTTGCGTTGCTTTTACGTTCATTTTTGGCTATAAGAAAATCAGCGAGCAAAAACTAAAAAATCCTATTGTAAATAAAAGCGTTTTAACCCTTTGGCAAATCGACTCTTTCGAGGGTGGAACGGGCTCTAGAAAGCAATTTTTGTTAAAGGCGAGTAGAGAGTTTGAAAGAGTGAATAAAGACTATCTTATTATGGTTGTTGAACATACGGTATCTAGTGCTGAAACCGCCTTTAAAGAGGGTAATAAGCCCGATATGATTTCATACGGCGCGGGACTGAATATCTCAAATCCGACCCAAATGAAAGTTAACACTAATAGCGAACTAGGATTGATAGGTAAAAAGCACTATGCAGTCTGTTGGGCGCGTGGCGGATACGTTATGATACGAAACGTTAATATGCAGTCAAGTAAAGATTGCGTAGTAGTATCCGTTGGGGCAAACAACTTGAGCAAAACGGCGTACCTTTTGTCTGGAATTAAATCAGACGAAGTTGAGTTTTTGCAAGCAAACGAGGCTTTTCAATTATTCGCTAACGGCAAAGCCAAATATCTGTTTGGAACTCAAAGAGATTTATTTAGGTTAAAAAATAGAAATATGCAAATCGAGGTAGAGGGGATTGAGCAGTTTAACGATTTAATGCAATATCTCTCAATTTTAACGTTAGACACTAGCAAACATAGCGTTTGCGAGAGTTTTGCAAATTTTTTGCTTAGCGAAAAAGTTCAAAAATCGTTATCGAGTTTAGGTTTGTTTAGCGTAGAATATCAAGTAGAGTATTCGGACGATAATCTAGCGAAAATTCAAAATACTTCGTTTTTACATACCGTTTCGCCTTTAATAGGTAAAAAAAATCTTGAGAGTATATCGCATTTTGCTAATATGGCAATAAACGGTGACGCAAATAGCCTTAACAAAATAAAAAATATGATAATTTAGCCTTGTAAAAATTTAAATAATATAGTAAAATGATATAAGGAGTTATATGGAATTTATCCAAAGACTTTCTAGTATTGCCGACACCGATTTAACAGTAAATCAACCTATGTCCGTATATACAGGATACGGTGTTGGGGGCAATGCAAAAGCGTTCGTTAAGGCTTATACCGTGCAAGCGCTTAAAGACGTAATAGAAGTCGCCAGAGTGCACGGCGAAAAGTATAAAATTTTAGGCAACGGCACTAACGTTTTAGTTTCAGATAAGGGCTACGACGGAGTTATAATCACGATTAAAGGTCTAAACTCAATTTTTAGATGTGACGACTCCGTAACGGCACTCGCAGGCGCGTCGCTATGCAAGGTAATTAAGTTTGCTTGCCAAAATCATTTATACGGAGGTCAACCTCTATCGGGCATACCGGCCTCGGTAGGCGGTGCAACCGTTATGAACGCAGGTGCGTTTGGCGTTTGCATGGCAGACTTTGTAAAAAGCGTTACGACCTTAAAAAACGGCACTTTTTTTAGATACGATAATAAATCCTGCGAGTTTGGGTATAGAACGAGTAGATTCTTACTAGGCAAAGAGCCTATAATTTCGGTTAATTTTAAGTTTTATACCGACCCAAAATATAAGGAGTACGACCTTTTAACCGACTGCTCAAGGCAAAGGAAACTACATCAACCCGAAGGCAGAAGTTGCGGTTGCGTGTTTAAAAATCCCACGGGCGATTACGCGGGTAGATTGATAGATACTGCAGGACTAAAAGGCCTAAGCGTTGGAGGGGCTAGAGTTTCGCATAAGCACGGAAACTTTATTCTAGCTGATAAAAACGCAACGGCTAGCGACGTTTTTAATCTTGTAAATCAAATAAAAAGCCAAGTATATAATAAGTTTGGCGTTATGCTTAAAGAAGAAATAGAGTTTTTAGGAGAATTTTAATGTTTTTAACGGGCGACTATCACACTCATACCGTCTATAGTCACGGCAAAGGTAGTGTTTTAGACAATGCGCTTAAAGCAAAGGAAAGAGGGCTTAAGGAGTTAGGAATTACCGACCACGGATTTTCTCACCCCGCTTTTGGCTTGCGAAAAAACAAACTTGAATCCCTTCGTAAAGACTGTGATTACGCAACTAAAAACACAGGAGTTAAAGTTTTAATGGGCATAGAATCAAACGTTACTTCAACCGACGGACGCGTTGATTTAAGACCCGAACTCTACGACCAATTCGACTTGTTTTTGGCTGGCGTTCATAAATTTATTGCGTATAAATTTAAGAGCGTTTTTACAATGTCTTTGCCAAACCTATTTTATTCTACGCTAAACTCTAAAAACGTTCCCGAGAGCCTCGTAAAGTCTAATACTAGGGCAATAATCAACGTAATTAAAAACAATCCCGTAGACGTTATTACGCATTTAAACTTCTGTTATTTTGCCGAACCCGTAGAAATAGCAAAAGCTGCCGCCGACTACGGAACTTATTTAGAACTTAACGCTAAAAAAACGCACCTGCGCGACGAGCAATTGTTTGCTATATCTAAAACGGGCGTTAAATTTATTATTGATTCCGACGCGCACTCACCGGATAGAGTAGCGGAGATTGCGTTGGTAAACCAGTTGCTTTCCCGCGTTAAAATTCCCGAAGAACGAATTGTTAATATAAACGGAAAATTGCCTGATTTTAGGTTTAGGGCGTTTAAGGAGGGAAGATGAATTTCTCTCAGATAATAAAAAAAGAAATCGTAAATAAACACGTAAAAGAGGAGCATTGTAAAAAAGCCTTCTTGGCGGGTTATATACGTGGCGCCGGCGTGCTTTTTGAGCAAGACGAAGTAATAGGATTAGAAATTAAAGCGAGTGAAAGGGTAAATTCTTTAATCGCCGAACATCTAAGTCAGGTTTACGGTGTTAAAGAAGACGATTTAATATTAGAAGGAAACCTTTCTGCAAAGAAAAAGGTTTTAACAATATTCGGTGACGATTTATTAAACGTTTTAGTCGATTTAGAAGTTTTCACTTTAGAGAACGGGGAATACGTATTAAACTTTGACTTGTTCGGTGGCAAGATAACGCAAAAAGAATGTTGCTTAAGAGCATTTTTTAGGGGATTGTTCCTTGCTTGTGGAACTTGTACCGTTCCCGAAAGTGATAAAAACACTAATACCGGTTATCACTTGCAAATGGCTTTTTCCCACTCTGCGCCCGCAGGCTCGGTGGCTAGTAAGCTGGCAAAATTTAAGATTGAAACCAAAATCACTCGTAGAAAAGAAAACTACGTAGTATATATTAAAAGTGCAGAAAGTATAAAGGACTTTATCGCTTTTCTTCCTGCACCGGTAGCCGTATTGAATTTTACCGACTTAATGATTAATAGGGAAATTTCGAATAAATCTAACAGACAAAAGAACTGCGATTTAGGCAACCTAACCAAACAAGTCGACGCCTCTTTTAAGCAAATAGAGGCAATAAAAAAACTTTTAAACAATAACGTTTTAGAACAATTAAGCGACGACTTAAAAGTTACGGCAAAAGCGAGAGTGGACAACCCCGAAGACACCTTAAACGAACTGGCTCAAAAATTATCCGTTAGCAAAAGTTGTCTTAATCACAGATTGAGGAAATTAGTTAGTCTAGCAGGCAAACTATAAGAGGAAACGATGGCAGATTTCGTACATTTACACGTTCATACTGAATACAGTTTATTAGACGGCGCAACCCGTATAGACGAGGTATTTAAATCTTGTCGTAAAAAGGGTATGCACGCCCTAGCAATTACCGACCATGGAAATATGTTCGGTACTTTATACTTTGCAGAATGCGCAAAAAAGGCGTACTTAAAGGCAAAAGAGGGTGGTGCGTCCGAAGAAGATGCTAAAATGCAACCTATAATAGG
>JAFZIB010000076.1 GCA_017554545.1 Clostridia bacterium | reverse complement strand
TGCTAACGTATATCGTCGTGATAACGATATTCCGTATAGTTGGGGTACGGCGGTTAACGTTCAAGCAATGGCTTTCGGTAATATGGGCGAAGATTGCGGTACGGGCGTTGCGTTCACTAGAGACCCTGCAACCGGCGAAAAGAAACTTATGGGCGAATTCTTAACCAACGCGCAAGGCGAAGACGTTGTTGCGGGCGTTAGAACCCCTATGCCTATCGCTCAAATGGCAGAAAAATTCCCCGAGGCTTACGCTCAATTTAAAGACGTTTGCGCTATTTTAGAAAATCACTATAGAGATATGCAAGATATGGAATTTACCGTTGAACACGGCAAACTCTATATGCTTCAAACCAGAAACGGTAAGAGAACTGCAGCCGCTGCTCTCCAAATCGCTTGCGACTTGGTTGACGAAGGCATGATTGACGAAAAACAAGCCGTTTTAATGATTGACCCCAGAAACCTCGACACCTTATTACACCCGCAATTCGACGCTAAAGCGTTAAAGGACGCTAAGCCTGCCGCTCGTGCGCTCGGTGCTTCTCCCGGCGCTGCTTGTGGCAAAATCGTTTTCAACGCCGAAGACGCTAAAGTTTGGAACGCAAAGGGTGAAAAGGTCGTTCTAGTTCGTTTAGAAACCTCTCCCGAAGATATCGAGGGTATGAAAGCTGCTCAAGGTATTTTAACCGCTCGTGGCGGTATGACTTCTCACGCAGCCGTAGTTGCTCGTGGTATGGGTACTTGTTGCGTTTCCGGTTGTTCTGCAATCACTTCTTTCGACGAAGAAAACAAGACTTTCGTGCTTGCAGGAAAGACTTATAAAGAGGGCGACGTAATCTCTCTCGACGGTTCTACCGGCGCTATTTACGACGGCGCAATCGCTACGGTTGACGCGTCAATCTCCGGCAACTTCGGCAGAATTATGGCTTGGGCTGACAAGTATCGCGCAATCGGTGTTCGTACCAACGCCGACACTCCCAAGGACGCTGCTAAGGCTCGTGAACTCGGCGCAGAAGGTATCGGCTTATGCCGTACCGAGCACATGTTCTTCGAAGGCAACAGAATCGACGCTTTCCGCGAAATGATTTGTGCGGACACCGTTGAGGAAAGAGAGGCTGCCTTAGACAAGATTCTTCCTATGCAACAAGGCGACTTCGAAAAGTTGTATCTCGCGCTTGAAGGCTATCCCGTAACTATCCGTTTCTTAGACCCACCCTTGCACGAGTTCGTTCCCACCGAAGAAGAAGATATTAAGGCTCTTGCCGACGCTCAAGGCAAATCGGTTGAGGACATTAAGGCTATTATTTCGGCTCTACACGAGGCTAACCCAATGATGGGTCACCGTGGTTGTCGTTTATCGGTTACTTATCCCGAAATTGCTAAAATGCAAACCAAGGCAGTTATTCGCGCTGCTATCAACGTTCAAAAGGCTCATCCCGACTGGAAAGTAGTTCCCGAAATTATGATTCCGTTAGTTGGCGAAGTTAAAGAACTTAAGTTTGTTAAAGATATCGTAGTTGCTACTGCAGATGCTGAAATTAAATCTGCAGGCGTATCGCTTAAATACGAAGTTGGTACTATGATTGAAATTCCTAGAGCGTGCATCACCGCAGACGATATCGCTAAAGAGGCTGAATTCTTCTGTTTCGGTACTAACGACTTAACCCAAATGACTTACGGCTTTAGCCGTGACGACGCAGGCAAGTTCTTAGGCGCTTACTACGACACCAAGATTTTCGAAAACGACCCGTTCGCTAAGTTAGACCAAGTTGGCGTAGGCAAACTTATGAAGACTGCAGTTACCTTAGGTAGAGGCGTTAGAGAAAATATGCATTGTGGTATTTGTGGCGAACACGGTGGCGACCCCTCCAGCGTAGAATTCTGTCATAAGATAGGGCTATCGTACGTTTCTTGCTCTCCGTTCAGAGTTCCAATCGCTCGTTTGGCTGCGGCGCAAGCAAACATTAAAAACCCTAGATAATTACTTCTACTTTAGCGCCCAACCCAATCGGGTTGGGCGTATTAATAAAAAACAATTCAATAGACAAACGGAGAAAACAATGCTTAAATATTTGGTTTTTGAAGACGAAATAACTCTCTACTGGGATAGAATTAAAACGCTGACCGAAAACGAAAAGTTTATCGTTTTACGCGACGGCAAACCAATAGGTGAGACCAAAAAAACGCACTTCGAAATGCTCGGCTTAACGTCCGAAACCACCTTTGATTTACAGGTCGTATTTAAGGCTGAAACGGGTGACGTTTCGGTCGGTAAAGAGAAAATCGTGACCAAGCCCACGCCTACCCGTTTAGACGTTTCTAAACCCCCGTATAACGCCGTTGGCGATGGGGTGACTATAAATACCAAGGCACTACAAAAGGCGCTTGACGACGCAAATGAAGGCGTTTGCGTTTACGTGCCTGCCGGCGTTTATCTAACTGGCGGTTTATTCGTTCGTTCCAACACCTATTTGTATATCGACAAGGACGCAACTATTCAAGGCACGGGCAATTACAAAGACTACGAGCCTAAGATTAAGAGTAGGTTCGAGGGTATAGAGAGAACGTGTTATCAATCGCTACTCAACGTGGGAGAATTAGACCACACCAAGGGCTATACCACTCAAAACGTAGTTATCCGTGGCGGTGGCAAACTCATAGGCGGTGGTAAAGAACTTTGTTTCGGTATTATTGAAAGGGAAAGAGAACTCTTAAAAGAGTACCTCGAAACCATTAAGGGCAATAAAGAAATAGAAAACTCTAACACCGTACCGGGTAGGGCGAGAGGTAGGCTAATTCAAGCGTCTAACGTGGACGGACTTGTTTTATCCGACGTTTATCTATCTAACGGACCTAGCTGGAACGTGCATTTTATCTATTCTAAAAACGTAATTACCAGCCGTTGCACTATTCATTCGCACGGCACGACCAACGGCGACGGTTGGGACCCCGACTCTAGCGAAGATTGCACTATTTTTAACACTAGATTCGAAACGTCCGACGACTGTATCGCTATTAAGTCGGGTAAAAATCCCGAGGGCAACATTATCAATCGCCCAACCAAGAATATAAAGGTGTTCGACTGCTACGCCGTGCACGGTCACGCGCTCGCAATGGGTAGTGAAATGAGCGGTGGTATCGACGGAGTAACCGTTTGGGACGTAGATATGAGTGGTGCTTGTTGGGGATTCTCGGTTAAGACTATTGCGAAGCGTGGCGGATACGTTAAAAACGTCAGCATTTACGACAGTATTATGTCTAGAGTTTCCTTCTCGTCGCTATATAGGTGCAATCTCGACGGCGAGCCTGCGCCCGACGTGCCTTTCTTAGGAAATTACCGTATCGAAAACGTAACGCTAACCGGCGAAAACTACTATATTTCTCCCGACGGAGAGAAATTCGACGAGGACGTTGCCGTTATCGAACTTGCCGGCTTTGACAAACCGGGACACGAAATTCAAAACGTTAGCATAGTGGACTGCAAAATTCTAAAGCATCCAAAGGGCAAACTCCCCCGTGCAGAGATTTTAAGGGTTAAAAACCTAGAAATCAAGAATTTAACCGTTGAATAAAGTTTAACTAAAATGATAGCGCCGTGGCGACCGCCACGGCGCGTATTATTTGCATGCAAATACAGGAAAACGCGCCTGATGTGATTAAATGTTTTGGTTAAAATAAAAAAAATTTTTAAAAACGTCAAAATATGTTTGACAAGCACCCCTTTTTTAGATATAATACTTAAGCATTTAGCGATAAAACGCTAAACTATATGGCGGCGTAGCTTAGTTGGTTATAGCGGCCGGTTCATACCCGGCAGGTCGTTGGTTCGAATCTGACCGCCGCTACCAGTTAAAAATCGGCTATTAAGTCGTTGAATATAGGCACAAGCCAAAAATTGAATAGGTGACGAGGCCCCTTGGTCAAGCGGTTAAGACACCACCCTTTCACGGTGGTAACATGGGTTCGATTCCCGTAGGGGTCACCAAAAAATCGGTTAGTCATTTGACTGACCGATTTTTTTATGCATCTTGTAAAACGGGAATCGAATATGGAGAAAGTTTGATTACAAACTTGTCCGTAGG
>JAFZIB010000075.1 GCA_017554545.1 Clostridia bacterium | reverse complement strand
ACGATTCCCTCCGGTAATACTTGCGTCAGCGAATCCCATATTTTCCAAAATAGTTCGAAATTATTAATTAATATAATCTCAACACAAATCAAAAGAACACGCTTTATCTAAGCGTGTTCTATTATTATTTAGAAACCTTTTTAATTATAGATGCTGCTAGTTTTGCCATTTCCATTACGATTAAAGGCACCAAAACAAGCCCTAAAGCAATTAGATATAGTTGCCATTTTAACGTTATTACGTTAAACGCAACGCCAACAGGCGTAAACAATACGAGCGACATTAACGCAACGGACACTAGCGTTGCAAGATTGAGATTTTTGTTACTAAACGGTCCAATCTTAAACAAGGAGTGCTCGGACCTCATGTTAAACGCTTGAATCGTTTGAGAAAGCGCAAGAACCATAAACGCCATGGTTTGACCACCCTCGGCAAGCCCCGTAGCAGTTTCGCCTATTTTATAGGCAACTAATGACAAAACTCCAAACATAACGCCTTGTAAAACAACCTTTACGCCTAAACCGCCTGCAAATATTCCCTCGTTTTTCTTTTTTGGTTTATGCGTCATTACGTCCTTTTCTACCGCCTCCATGCCTAATGCAATAGCTGGTAACGAGTCGGTAACCAAGTTAATCCATAAAAGTTGCATGGACAATAAAGGAGTGACGTGCCATAACATCATTGCTATAAATACCGCAAATACTTCCCCGATATTAGTTCCTAATAAGAAACCAACAACCTTTCTAATGTTGGCGTATATTCCTCTGCCTTCTTTAACTGCGTCAACGATTGTTGCAAAGTTATCGTCCGTTAGTGTCATATCGGCTGCACCTTTAGCAACGTCAGTTCCGGTAATACCCATTGCACAACCTATATCTGCTGCTTTTAACGCAGGCGCGTCGTTAACCCCGTCGCCCGTCATAGAAACGACTTGATTTTTCCTCTGCCAAGCCTTAACGATACGAATTTTATTCTCTGGAGACACTCTTGCATAAACGGAAATTTTTTCTAAAACCTTGTCTAATTCAGAATCGTTCATGTTGTCGAGTTGAACGCCAGTTATAGCCATATCGCCGTCAACGTAAATTCCTAATTGCTTTGCAATGGCAGTTGCCGTAACTACGTGGTCACCCGTAATCATAATAGGCTTTATACCTGCAATTCTACAAAGCTTAACAGCCTCTTTCGCCTCAGGTCTGGGTGGGTCTATCATTCCTACCAAACCTAACAACGTTAAATCACACTCAAGTTCTTCGGACGTGGGATTTTGCGAAATTTTCTCGATAATTTTATATCCTACCGCCAAAACTCTAAGCGCGTCTTGACTCATTTTAGAAACGAGTTCTTCTGCAGTTTTTAAGTCTCCCGAAACGACTTTTTTTGCCATTACGTCGAACGCGCCTTTAACGATTACTACCTTTTTACCGTCTATTTCGTTAACCGTAGTCATAAGTTTTCTATCAGAGTCAAAAGGAATTTCGGCAATTCTAGGATATTTTTCGTTAAGCTCATCCTTTAACATACCGTTTTTATAGGACGCGTAAACTATTGCCGTCTCGGTTGGGTCTCCAACGTGACGTTCTCCTTCATCATCAACTACGATAGTGCCGTCACAACAAAGAGTAGCGTATTTTAGTAGATTTTTAACTTTATCCGACGCGCCACTTTCAAGCGATTCAATCGATTTTTCGCCGTCAACGTACGCCTTAACTAAAGTCATTCTGTTTTGAGTTAAAGTTCCGGTTTTATCCGAACAAATTATAGACGCGCTACCTAAGGTTTCAACAGCAGGGAGTCTGCGGATTAACGCGTTTTTCTTAGCAAGTCTTTGAACGCCTATGGACAAAACTATTGTTACGATTACGGGCAAGCCTTCGGGAATCGCAGAAACGGCAAGAGATACCGAAACCATAAAAATATCCATAACTTTTAGTCCCGCAAATAGTCCAACTGCGAATATAATTCCACAAGCGACCAACGCTAAAACACCAAGATATTTACCAAGACTTGCAAGCTTTCGTTGCAAGGGCGTTTGCGATTCGGATTCTTCATCTAAAAGGTTTGCAATTTTACCCATTTCGGTATTCATACCCGTAGCGGTCACCACGGCAACAGCCGTACCGTACGTTATGGTACAACCAGAGAAAACCATATTATGTCTATCACCTAGTGGTGCA
Source organism: Clostridia bacterium (assembly GCA_017554545.1). Taxonomy (GTDB): domain Bacteria; phylum Bacillota; class Clostridia; order Christensenellales; family Borkfalkiaceae; genus UBA1259. The sequence continues at coordinate 1,183 of JAFZIB010000075.1, read as the reverse complement.
AACTGTTCAACTATCGCCTCGGCATCTTTCTCACTAGGAACAGACTCGCCGGTTAAAGCAGATTCTTCGGATTTTAAGCTTGCGCTTTTTATCAACCTTGCATCCGCAGGAACGAAGTCACCCGCCTCAAGTTTTATTATATCGCCGGGAACAAGGTCGCTCGCATCAATAATTTGTTCTACGCCGTCACGAATTACCCTAGCATGCGGAGCAGATAGACTTTTTAAAGCGTCTAGCGCTTTCTCTGCTTTGTTTTCTTGCGCAACTCCCATTATAGCGTTAATTATTATAATAAGTAGTATTAGGCAAGGCTCAAAGAATTCTCTTGGAGAACCGTGTCCTGTCCTAACGTCGTAAACGGCTACCGAAAAAGAAATTATTGCGGCTATAATTAAAATGATAATCATTACGTCCTTAAATTGCTCTAAAAACTTAACTAAGGTAGATTTCTTCTTTTTCTCTTTTAATTTGTTCTCTCCGTGTATTATTTTTAGTTCTTGCACCCGTGCGTGCGTTAAGCCGGTTTCGGCATTAACACCGCATTCTTGCAGTAACTCATCTCTTTTTAAAAAATGAGCGTCCATATATAGGCCTCCTTAAACAAAATAAAAAACTCAAGACAGCCGTCCTGAGTAAAAATCAAAACATCTCTCACGTACGGCTAAGCGAACATGAGTCTGGCAAATTAAAGCAAGCCAGGCTAACGCCATGATGTTGACTTGCTACGCTAGTTAGCGTCTGCTACTCCCTCACAGGAATTTTATATTTTTAATTTATCATAAAATCCTACCCTTGTCAATAGATTTTTAGATTTTAATTTCCTAAGACTATCTAATATTTTCTCTATATTAAAATCCCTTCGCATTTAATAATAAAAAATTTAGAGAGGTCAAAAGACCTCTCTAATTTTTTACCTAAGAACAAGTAAAAGGTGCGTAAATGTAGGTAAGAACAGTAAAAAGGTGTGTGAGTTTGCTCTATTAACTACTCGACAAATTGGAATTTGTCATTCACGGTTCAAACCAAACACACAAGTTACTACGATTTTTGATAATTCATCAATTGGTTTATCACAACCATTTTTCAACCACTCACTAACGATTGCATTGATACCATTAAGATAGTACATCATCACATATTGCCTATCGCTCTGCGGATAATGAAACCTATCTAATATGGGATT
>JAFZIB010000012.1 GCA_017554545.1 Clostridia bacterium | reverse complement strand
ATAAGAAATCGCTGTTAAGTTCTTTTTTAGCGTATTTTCCTAAGAGTTCTTCTTCGGTTGGGTCGAAGTCTTTCATATCTTGTGGTTGATACTTAAACTTCTTCATAATGAGTTCTTTAGCGACCATAAATTTAAGAACGGGAATTTCGGTAATTTCGGGGATATCTGCTTTAAGGAGCGCAACTTCGTCGGCGTATTCCGTTTTGAGAAGATTGAATATATACTTAAGCGCAGCCGTTTCCATATTCATAATATCTTCGAAACCGTTGATAAAGCCCATTTCAAAGTCCATAGAAGTGTATTCGTTAAGGTGGCGAGAAGTATCGTGATGTTCTGCTCTAAACACGGGAGCAACCTCGAAAACTCTGCCGAACACCCCTACTAACGCCTGTTTGTAAAGTTGGGGCGACTGAGCAAGGTAAACCTCTTTGCCAAAGTAGTCTAACTTAAACACGTTAGTACCGCCCTCTGCGCCTGCAAAGTTAATCTTTGGGGAGCGAATTTCGGTAAATCCGTTTTGCGCTAAAAATTCTCTAAAGCCCCTTGCAATACCTTCTTGTATCTTAAAAATAGCCCTTTCTTTAGGGTTGCGCATAGATACGGGGCGCAAATCTAAAACGGTGGAAAGTTGAATATTGTCTAGTTGTTTTTTATTTACTACGATAGGCAATATTTCTGCCGGTAAAGATAGAATTTCGATATTGTGAATTTGAAGTTCGTATCTGTCGTTGCCGTCGCGGTCTTTGCTGGAAACGACCTTGCCTAAAACTTTAACGCAAGCCTCTTCTTTTAGGTTTTCGTCCCATCTGTAGTCGGAAAATTCGGGAGCGTAAACGCATTGAATTAAATCCCTTGCAGTTCTTAAAATAACGAAAGCAAATCCGGTCATTTCGCGAATTCTGTGAACGTAGCCTTTAACGGTTACTTCTTCGCCGTCGTAGTTCTTAAAATCTTTAAATTCTACTACGTCTTGGGTAATAACGCCTTGTATTTTATCCATAAAAATCTCCAAGTGTACATATATTTTTACTATAATATAATAACACTTAACGCGCGGGTAAATCAAGTGTTTACGAATAAAATAATTACTAATAGGGCGTTTTAATCTTCTTTAATATACGTATATTAAAAAAGTTGCAAAAAAAATCGTATTATGTTAAAATGGTTAGGCATTATTTTGCGTTAGAGAGGTTTATAATATGAAAATCGCAGTTTCCGTTGAATCTACCAACGATTTATCTAAAGAAACTCTTTTAGAACAGGATATAAAGGTAATTCCCTATCAAGTATCTTTAGGGGACGAGTGCTTTAAGGACGGCGAAAAGACCGTTGAAGAAATGTTTGCGTTCGTAGATAAAAACGGTATTCTGCCCAAGACTACGGCACTTAACGAGTTTGAATACACCGAGTTTTTCGAGAGTATATTAAAAGATTACGACGCAGTTATACATATCTGTTTGTCTAGCGGATTATCTTCTTCGTGTAACAACGCAATGCGAGCAGGCGCAAACCTTAAAAACGTTTACGTTATCGACAGTTTAAGTTTATCCACCGGCATAGGCTTATTAGCGCTATACGCTCGCGAACTTGCTAATCAAGGCGTACCTGCAGAGGAAGTTGCTAAAAAGGTTAGCGATAGAGCAAGCAAACTACAAGTAAGTTTCGTAGTGGAAAGACTAGATTACTTATACAAGGGCGGAAGATGCAACAGTTTACAACTGTTAGGCGCTAACATCTTAAAGATTAGACCTAGAATTATAGTAAACGGCGAAGGCAAGATGATTTCGGATAAAAAATACCGTGGCAAGATGGAAATGGTAGTTTCTAAATACTGCGCCGAAACGCTTGCAGAGTTTAACACTCCCGACCTCGACAAGGTATTTATAACCTACACTACTGCAACAGAAGAGATGATTAACGCTGCGGTTAACGCGTGTAAAGAGGCTGGATTTAAAAACGTTTTCGTTTCACGCGCAGGCGGTACGATTGCAAGCCATTGTGGTGCAAACACTTTGGGTATTTTGTATTTTAACGACGGAAATAAATAATAAAAACCTAGCGATTTTATAAAAATAAAAAAAATTTTGTTATAGGCTTAAAATCCTTGACAAAATGCAAATAATTTTGTATTATATTAATGCTTAAAGAAGAAGTGACCCTTCTCGCCGACGGAACTTAATTCGTTCGGCTCAATAACTAAAGTGCCTTTTAGGCGTATTTTCGGTTATTTTCGGGTTGCTTTGCAGCCCGATTTTTTTTGGAAAAAGAATTTTTATAGAGAGGTATAAAACTATTAAAAGGGAACATCAAATCAACGAAGAAATTCGTGATAGAGAGGTGCGTCTTATCGACGAAGAAGGCGGTCAATTAGGTATAGTTTCGTCAGCGCAAGCGTTATCGATTGCAGAGGAAAAGGGTTTAGACTTGGTTAAAATTTCACCTAGCGCAAATCCGCCCGTATGCAAAATAATGAACTACGGCAAGTATCTTTTTGAACTTACCAAAAAGGCTAAAGAGGCTAAAAAGAATCAAAAGGTTACCGAAATTAAAGAAGTTTGGCTTTCTATGACTATCGACGTGGGCGACCTTAACGTAAAAGCAAAACAAACCTTAAAATTCTTAGCGGCTGGCAATAAAGTAAAAGTATCAATTCGTATGCGTGGACGTCAAATGGCTCACTCTGAACTCGGTGTGGACGTTATGAACAGATTCTTCGAACTAGTTAAAGAACAAGGTCAAATGGAAAAGAAACCGCTTATGGAAGGCAGAAACATTTGGATGATGTTAGTGCCTAACAAAGCGTAACTTATAAAAAAACAACGGAGGGTATTTATTATGCCGAAAATGAAAACTAAAAGTGCGGCTAAAAAGAGATTTAGAACTACCGCATCCGGCAAGATTAAAAGAGCTTGCTCGGGCAAAAACCACATTTTAACCAAGAAAGACAGAAAGAGAAAGAACAGATTGTGCGATGGTGCATTAGTTGACGCAACTCAACAAAAGACCATTCAAACGCTTATTTACAACAAATAATAAGGAGAATTTACCATGCGTATTAAAAGAGCAGTTAACGCTGTAAAAAAGCGTAGAAAAATATTAAAACTTGCCAAAGGTTATTTTGGTGGAAGAAGTAAAAGATATAGAGTAGCGCGCGAAGCCGTTATGAAGGCTCAACTTTACTCTTACGTAGGCAGAAAGGCAAAGAAAAGAGATTTCCGTTCCTTATGGATTGCTCGTATCAACGCCGCTTGCCGTATGAACAACATTTCTTACAGCAAGTTTATGTTCGGTCTTAAAAATGCAGGCATTGACCTTAACAGAAAGGTTCTTGCAGAAATCGCAGTTTCCGACGCTGCTGCATTCACCGCTCTTTGCGAAAAGGCAAAAGCAAATTTAAGCAAGTAATTTTTAAAGCCTACTACTATCAGTAGGCTTTATTTAGGTAAAATGATAACGTCTAAACAAAACCCGCTTATTAAAGAAATAAGGTCGCTAGAAAACAAGAAATTTCGCGATAATCTAGGCAAATACGTCGCTCTAGGTATTAAACTGACCGTAGAGGCGTTCGAGCACGGTCAAAAAGTGGAGTGTGTGGTTTGTACGGAGGAGGCGAGCAAGTCGCTTGGCGAACTCCCTACCCAAAAAATTTTAGTTACGCCCGAAGTTTTTGAAACTCTTTCAGAAGAAAAAACTCCCCAAGGCGCTCTAGCGGTTATTTCTAAACCTAAAAACCAGCCCGAAAGCCCAAAAGGCAAGTGTTTGTTTTTAGACGGCGTATCCGACAGCGGAAACGTGGGCGCAATCATAAGAACTGCGGCTGCATCAGGGTATAGCGACGTGTATTTAGCCGGCTGTGCCGATGCGTATTCGCCAAAAGCAGTCAGAGCGAGTATGAGCGGTATCTTTAAGGTGAAAACTCACGTTGGGGATAGGGCAAGTTTAGTTAAACTTATCAATTTACCAATATGCGTTGCAGATATGAACGGAGAGGACGCCTTTAAGGCAACTCTACCTAAAGATTTTTGTTTGGTAATCGGTAGCGAGGCTCACGGAGTTAGTACCGATATGCGAAACTTGGCCGAATTTACGGTAAAAATACCAATGGAAAACGGTATAGAAAGCCTAAACGCGGCTGTTAGTGCAGGAATATTAATGTACGCGCTAAAAACTAAACAGTAAAAAGGAGAAAATTATGTCAGGACACAGTCACGCAGCCAATATTGCCGCAAAAAAGGCAAAGACGGACGCTGCAAAGGGTAAAATCTTTACCAAAGTAGGCCGTGAAATAGCGGTTGCCGCTAAAAGCAACCCCGACCCCGATACTAACAGTAAACTTGCCGACGCTATTGCTAAAGCAAAGTCGGTTAATATGCCTAACGAAAACATTAAAAGATGTATCGCAAAGGCAGCAGGCGAATTAAACGCAGACAACTACGAAGAATTAACCTACGAAGGATACGGTCCTTCGGGTAGCGCGGTTATTATTAAAACCTTAACCGACAACAAAAACCGTACGGTTGACTACGTTAGAACTGCAATGCGTAAGCACGGTGGTTCGCTTGGTAACGCCGGTTGCGTATCCTTTACGTTTACCACTATGGGCGTTATCGTAGTTCAAAGAACTCCCGATTTAGACGAAGACGTGGTAATGGAATACGCGCTAGAGGCAGGTGCAGATGATTTTATCGCAGAAGACGACGCGTTTATCGTTCACACTTCCGTTTCTGCTTTCTCAACCGTAAGAAAATACTTAGAAAGCAAAAACTTAAACTTCTTCGAAGCGCAAATCGAAATGGTTCCCCAAGACAGAATTACCTTAGATGGTGACGATTTATCTAAATTCCAACGCCTAATCGACGCTTTAGAAGACCTTGACGACGTTCAAGAAGTTTACCATAACGTTGACCTTCCCGAAGAAGAGGAAGACTAATTAAATAAACACGAATAAAATTACCTTGCTTGCGAATACTCATATTATCGGCGGTAAGGTAATTTTTTTATAAAAAGATTACGCGTGTTTTATCGCCGTTTGAATAATCCGTAGTTTGCAGAGTAATCTCCGCAAGTTGCGGAGATTAAAGGGGCGAGAGGCTTTTCGCCCTTTTATTGTAGGCGTTTAGCCTTTTTCGGCTAAGGATTAGTCGATATTTTTAAATTTTTAATATTTTTTCAATGTTTTTATGATATACTATAAAAAAAGATTAGGAGAATATATGAAAAAACTTTTTTCAGCCGTTTTTTCGATAGCACTCGCGCTTTGTATTTGTTTTTCGGTTAGCGGATGTCAGTTTATTAGAGATTCAGGCACGATTGACGATATTCCTTCTGCAATCGAAGCAAGTAATAACGTAACTTTTGGCACGCTATACGATTCTGTTTCAAGCCCCGAAAGACAAGAAATGAAATTAAAAGACGCCGTTTCGCTAGTTAAGCGTTCGTCGGTTGCTATCTATATGCAAAATAGCGCCGCAAGTGGCGTGCTAGTTGATTTTGCCGACGGTTCGGTTGGCGCAAGCGACGACTTTATTTATATAATCACTTGTTTCCACGTTATCGAGAGCAAGGGTGTTATTAACGTTTTCGTTCCCGATAAGGACTATTCCTACGATAATTTAGGCTATATCTACGCGGGCGTTATAGGCAACGTAAACGCAACTCCCACCATTTTTACCGACGTTAACAACGTGCCCGTTGACAACGCCGTTACTTTAATAGGTGGAGATAAGTATTCGGATATTGCCGTATTAAAACTAGACGTTACCAAAAAGACGGCGTCCGGTGAAACGAGAGAGTTGTCCGATTTTGTTACGGCAAAACTTCCACCTGTTGACTATACCGTCGTTGAGGGCGAAGAAGTATTTGCAATAGGTAACCCCACCGGATTACTCCCCGGTAGCGTTTGTTCGGGTATCGTGAGCAAGGTCAATAGCGAGGCGACTTTCGAAGGCATAGGAACTATGAAACTTATGCAGATTGACGCGACCATCAATCCCGGCAACTCGGGTGGCGGACTATATAACCTTTTTGGTGAACTTATCGCCATCACTAACGGAGGTAACACCAGTTACGAGGCTATCAACTTCGCAATACCTATGCACGTTGAATACGACGGATTTAAAAACGGTTTCGTGGATATTGCAAAGCAACTTATAGGTTCTTACAACGCAATCAACGCAAACGGATTTATAAACTACGGATACGTTGAAGGTCGTAGCGAGGTAATGGGCTTTACCGTTACTAAAGAAGTTATAGTAAACAAGGAATACGTGGTGGTAACCAGCGTTAACGCAGGCAGTCAAGCAAGCCTAAAAGGTTTACAAGTTAAAGACAATATCGTAGAAGTTTTAATCGAGACCGAAGAAAACAACTTCGTTTCAGAGGACTTTAAGACCTACGAACAATTCACACAAATTATGAACCAACTAAAATTTAGTGAAAAGAGGTTTAAGTTAGTGGTAAACCGTTTGGGAGGTTTTACCGTTCAATCGGTAATATTGGGCGATAGCGAACCATTCCAGTATAAGCAATATATCTTCTGCGACACGGGTAATTACAAGGCTCAATAATCAATAAAAGAGTTAAGCGCGACGGCAATAATTTTTAAGATGCAACTTAAAGCATCATAGGAGTTAAGCCGTCGCTTTTTGTATGCTTTCCTATTGACATTTCGGGCTAAATTGTTTACAATTATAATGTATGATTATCGTTGGTTTTGACCCCGGTATAGCCACTCTCGGATACGGGGTAATCGAAAAAGATTCTCGCAATAAACCCGTAATGCTCGACTACGGTATCGTGTCCACGCCCAAGGAAGAAAACCTTGCCGTTAGGCTCAATATGCTAGAGCAGGGCGTAAAGCAGATTATAAATAAATTTAAGCCGGACGAGATAGCCATTGAAGAACTGTTTTTTGCTAAAAACGTTAAGACGGCTATCACGGTTGCGCACGCTAGAGGCGTGGTTTTACTCACTTGCGCAAAGGAGTGCGGTAAAATCTTCGAATATACGCCCTTGCAGATAAAGCAAGCCTTAACGGGCTACGGCAGGGCTGATAAAAACCAAATTCAACAGATGGTAAAAACCTTCTTAAATCTAAAAGCAATTCCAAAGCCCGACGACGCCGCGGACGCGTTGGCGGTGGCGCTAACTCACGCGCAAACGAACAAGCTTGGCGGATTATTTAAAATTTAACCCAAAACGGAGCGAATATGATAGGATACGTTAAAGGAAAACTCTTGGCCGATTTAGGCGAGACCATAATTTTAGAAAATAACGGCGTTGGCTTTGAACTTACGCCGTCTAGCGAAGCGCGTAAAGACGTTCTCGCTCAAGGCTACGGCGCTGTTTACACCTATATGGCTGTTAGAGAGGACGATATAAGCCTTTACGGGTTTAAATCTCTCGAAGAAAAGAAGATGTTTCTTAAGCTTATAACCGTTTCCGGCATAGGACCTAAAATGGGCATGACCGTGCTTTCTAATATGAGCCTAACCGACCTTGCGGTTAAGATTGCAACGAGCGACGTTAAAGGGCTTTCTCAAGTCAAAGGGTTGGGCAAGAAAAAGGCTGAACTTATAATAGTTGAACTGCGCGAAAAGATGGGCGAAGAACTTAAAAACACGCCTCAGGTAGAAAAGCAAGCGCAAGTAGTTTTAGACGGAAAGGACGCTCGAGACGCAATTTTAGCGCTCACGGGGCTCGGCTTTAGCAAGGAAGAATGCGTAGGCGTTCTAACCAAAGCAAAGCAAGACGGTGTAGATGGCGTGCAAGCGCTTATAACCTATTCGCTTAAACACATTAGATAAAGGTGAGAAATGGAAGAAGAAAGATTAGTCACTAGTACGGTTACTCAAACCGAAACGGACGTTGAAAATATACTTAGACCAAAGTCTATGGAAGGCTACGTTGGGCAAGAAAAGATTAAAGATAATCTTGCCATCTCTATTGCTGCCGCAAAGATGAGAGAGGACGCGCTCGACCATATTTTACTCTACGGCCCTCCCGGACTCGGCAAAACGACGCTTGCGCATATAATAGCGTCGGAAATGGGCACGCAAATTAAGGTTACCAGCGGTCCTGCAATCGCGCATCAAGGCGACCTTGCCGCAATACTGACCAACCTTAATAACGGCGACGTGCTTTTTATAGACGAAATACACCGCCTAAACAGAAATATAGAAGAAATTTTATATCCCGCTATGGAAGATTTCTTTTTAGACTTAATTTTCGGCAAAGGTCCGTCTGCACAAAACGTGCAAATTCCCTTGCCAAAATTCACGCTAATCGGCGCGACAACCAAGGCGGGTATGCTATCTTCTCCCTTAAGAGACAGATTCGGCTCTATTTATAGGCTAGAGAGTTATACAGACGACGAACTTACAGAAATAGTAGTCGGGGCAGCCAAAATGCTTAACGTTAGCATAGAAAAGGACGCTGCGTTAGAGATAGGCAAGCGCAGTAGGGGCACGCCCAGAATAGCAAACAGATTACTACGCAGAGTGCGCGATTACGCAGTGGTTAAAGGGCACGACACCGTGCTTGTTAGCGATGCGCAAAACGCGTTAAAACTGCTTGATATCGACCATTTAGGTCTAGATGCAATCGATAGAAAAATACTTCTTTCTATGGCGGAAAACTTTAAGGGGTTACCTTGCGGTTTAGATACTTTAGCCGCAACCATCAACGAGGATGCAAACACCATAGAAGACGTGTACGAGCCTTACTTACTCCAACTCGGCTTTATCGCCCGCACACCTAGAGGCAGAGTATTGCTACAAAAAGGATATATGCACATAGGTATTACTCCACCAGAAAACGCAGAGAAAAACACCAATAATGAAAACGACTGATTTTGATTACTATCTTCCCGAAGAACTAATAGCCCAAACTCCCGTTTATCCTAGGGATTCTAGCAGGCTACTCGTGTTCGATAGGGAAAAAGATACCGTAGAACACAAGCATTTTTATAACGTTATAGATTATCTTCGCCCCGGCGACCTTTTGGTTAGAAACAACACCAAGGTTTTACCTGCAAGGCTGTTTGCTCAAACGCCTTTTGGCGGAAAGGTTGAAGTGCTACTTTTAAAACGCTTTAATCTAACCGACTGGGAAGTTTTGGTTAAACCGGGGAAAAAGGCTAATATCGGCGCAAGGTTTACCGTTTCAAAAGACCTTTCGGTAGAAGTTTTAGAAAAAGTAGAGGAAACCGGTGGCAGAAAGGTTAGGTTTATTTATAGCGGGGTTTTCGAGGAGATTATAGAAAATCTAGGAGAAATGCCCTTGCCTCCATATATTAAAGAAAAACTGTCTGATAAAGGGCGCTATCAAACGGTTTACGCTAAAGTTGACGGTTCTGCCGCAGCGCCTACCGCAGGTTTGCACTTTACCGACGAGTTGTTCGAAAAGATTAAGGCAAAAGGCGTAGAGGTTGCAGACGTGTTGCTGCACGTTGGCTTAGGAACTTTTAGGCCGGTTAAGGTTGACGACGTTTCCACCCACCATATGCACTCGGAATACTACGAAATAGACGAGGTTAACGCCGAAAAGATTAACAAGGCAAAGCGAGAGGGCAGAAGAGTTATAGCCGTAGGCACTACCAGCGTTAGAACGCTAGAGAGTGCGTCTGACGAGAACGGGTTAGTTAAGCCCGTTAAGGCGAATACCGATATATTTATTTATCCGCCTTATAAATTTAAGTGCGTTGATAGTTTAATTACCAACTTTCACTTGCCCAAATCAACTCTCTTGATGTTGGTTTCCGCTTTATCTACTAAAGAAAAGATACTAAATATATATAATATTGCGACCGAGGAGCGTTACAGGTTCTTTTCTTTTGGCGACGCAATGTTTATTATCTAATTATTATGGAAAAATTTTATTACGAACAATTAAAACAAGATAAGCGCACGGGCGCGAGAGTGGGCGTGTTACACACTCCTCACGGAGATATTTATACGCCAACCTATATGCCCGTTGGAACTCAAGCGACCGTAAAGGGCGTTATGCCTAAGGATTTGTTAGAGGCTAACACTCAAATTTTGCTTTCTAACACTTATCACTTATATATGCGCCCCGGCGACGATATCGTTGCAAAGGCGGGCGGTCTTCACAAGTTTATGAATTGGAACAAGCCTATTTTAACCGATAGTGGCGGGTTCCAAGTCTTTTCGCTTGCAAAACTTAATAAGATTAAAGACGACGGCGTGTATTTTAACTCGCACGTGGACGGCTCGTTGCATTTTATTACGCCCGAAAAGGCGATAGACATAGAAAATAATTTGGGCGCAGATATTATTATGGCTTTCGACCAATGTTCGCCCTACGGCTCAGACTACGCTACCAGCAGAGAGGCTATGAAAAGAACGCTCAACTGGTTAGATAGGTGCTACAACCACCACAAAAACGATAATCAAGCGCTTTTTCCTATAGTTCAGGGCAATATGTTTAAGGATTTAAGGGCGACTAGCCTTAAAGAGACTATTCCATACGCAAAATACGGCATAGCAATCGGAGGTTTATCCGTAGGCGAGCCTAAGGATATAATGTACGATATTATGGATAGTATGCTAGACTATTATCCCACGAACGTGCCCAGATATTTAATGGGCGTTGGAAGTCCCGATTGCCTTATCGAAGGGGTACGCCGTGGTATAGATATGTTCGACTGCGTGCTTGCTACCAGAGTAGGTAGAAACGGCACGGCGCTAACTTCTAACGGCAAAGTAGTAGTTAGAAACGGCGCGTATAAAGAGGACTTTACGCCGTTAGACCCCGAGTGCGATTGCTATTGTTGTAAAAACTATACCAAAGCCTACTTGCGTCATATGATTAACGTGGACGAAATGATGGGCGGCATGCTAATAAGTTTACACAACATAACCTACTTAAACAATCTTATGGCAAAGGTGCGCGACGCCATTATGCAAGACGCGTTTACCGAGTTTGCAGAGGAATTCTATGCAAAAACGGGCGATACTTACCCGAGGTTTATAAATGATTAAGGCCGTTTTAATCGACATAGACAATACCTTATTAGATTTTAATAAAAGTTCTGCCTTGGCGATAGAGAAATCTTTTAACGAGCACGGCCTAACTTATAGCGATACCGTATATTCTACCTTTTTATCCATAAACGCTGAACTGTGGCGAAGGATAGAGAGAGGGGAGTTTACCAGAGCGCAACTCCACGCCGAAAGATGGAATATAATCTTAAACGCGCTAGGCGTTGAGTTCGACGGCACTTTAATAGAGCGTTCCTTTTTAGACAATTTATACGACTGCGCAATCGTTATAGACGGCGCGTTAGAAATCGTAAAATATTTGTCTAAAAAATATTATCTTTGCTCGGCGAGTAACGCTCCTCACGACCAACAGTTGCACAGACTTGAAGTTTCGGGCATAAAACCGTTTATTAAATGCGCGTTTACTTCGGAAAGTTTAAAAGCCGACAAGCCAAGCAAAGAGTTTTTTGATAGGTGCTTTGAAAAACTAAACGGCGTTACACCGCAAGAAACTATAATAATAGGCGACTCGTTAACTGCCGATATAAACGGCGGAGCGAATTACGGTATGAAAACTTTGTGGTATAATCACAACAAAGAAGTAGAGCCTAAAGAAAAAACGTACGATTACGTAGTTAATAGACTGATAGACATAAAAAATATTTTATAGGTATTAATTTGAAAACTTACAAGGCGTTCATAAGAGCGGACAAAACTATAATAGGCGAAAAGATTAAAGAGGCGTTTTCGTCGGTTTTACCGATAACCGTGATAGTGCTTATTTTGGCGTTCACCGTTTGTCCTATTGAAAGCGGGGTGTTTTTGGCATTCGTTCTGTCCTCTATAGCCGTAATAGTCGGAATAGGACTATTTACTTTGGGTGCAGATATAGGTATGACGCCTATTGGCCAGTTCGTAGGTTCTTCGGTAGTAAAAAGTAAAAAACTTATAATAATACTTCCCGTTTACTTTATAGTGGGCGTGTTAATTACCGTTTCCGAACCCGACTTGCAAGTGCTTGCAAGTCAACTGGGCGGTGCTATCGATAAATATTCGTTAATTTTTTCGGTAGGCGCAGGCGTTGGTTTGTTTTTAGTTATCGCCTTTTTAAGAACGGTATTAAAACTAAAATTAAGGGCGATTTTAGTATTCTTTTATCTAGTGGTTTTCGTTTTGGCGTTTTTCGTTCCCGCCTCGTTTTTGCCACTTTCTTTCGATTCGGGTGGCGTTACCACCGGACCTATGAGCGTTCCTTTTATAATAGCAATAGGTACGGGCGTTGCCTCTCTTCGTTCGGATAAAGATGCAGTTAGCGACAGTTTCGGCTTAACGGCGCTATGTTCGATAGGCCCTATTTTAGCCGTTATGATTTTAGGCGTGGTTGCCGAGCCCGTTTCGGTGGACGCCAACGCTCAAACGGTTATAAATATTGTTGATTCAAAACAACTCTTGCAAGTATTCGGCAAGGCTTTGCCTGAGTTTATGGAGGAGGTTGCAATAGCGCTACTTCCTATAGTGGGGGTGTTTTTAACCGTTCTATCGTTTAACCGTAGTATAAACAAGACCGATTTAAAAAGAATTTTAGTCGGCGTAGTTTATACCTATACGGGCTTAGTAATTTTTCTTACGGGCGTCAACGTAGGCTTTGCTCCCGTGGGGACTTTAATAGGCAACGCGCTAGGCAGTTTAGACTATAACTGGATAGTAATTCCTATCGGTATGGTTATAGGTTACTTTATGGTTTCGGCAGAACCGGCAGTTCACGTTTTGACCGAGCAAGTGTATCAAACTACGGGTGGTCAAATACCCAAAAAGGCGCTTTCGTTTAGTCTTATGGTGGGAACGGCAATTTCAGTCGGACTTGCAATGCTAAAGATTTTAACGGGAATTCCCATTTTATATCTACTAATACCCGGCTACGCCGTAGCACTAATACTTACCTTTATAGTTCCCGACGTGTTCACGGCAATAGCGTTCGACTCGGGTGGCGTTGCTTCGGGCGCTATGACGGCGTGCTTTTTAATGCCACTTGCCCAAGGCGTATGTTACGCGGTCGGTGGCAATATGATGACGGACGGATTCGGCGTGGTAGCAATGGTTGCTATGACACCGCTAATTGCTATTCAAATATTAGGTTTAGTTTACAAAATTAAACTTGTTAGACTTAAAAAACAAAGAGTTTCCAGCGCGGAAGAAACCGACGAGATTATCGATTAAGGAGGGGGGTATGACAGGCTTAAAGATGTTTACGCTTATTACCAAGCGAGACTTTTTAATGGAATATATAAAATTTTTCAAACAGCACGGCGTAACCAACGTTCTTACGAGTATGTGCGTAGGTACTGCGACGGATAGCGTTTTGTCCGTGTTGGGTATAGAGCGTACGGAAAAAGTTATGTTTAAGGGCGTTATTTTAGAGGACAAGTTTTTAGACTTTAAAAACGGACTTTACCAAGATATGAACATAGGTGATTCGGGCAACGGCGTTGCCGTGTTTATTCCGCTCGACGGAATAGGCGGTCAATTTTCTAAAAAGTATTTGGTTGGGGATTACGAACTTAACGGTTTGGGAGAGAAAAAGATGAAAGAGAATTTAAGTAATAACGTTTTAATAATAACTATTGCAGATATAGGAAACAGCGAAAAGATTATGGACGCGGCAAGGTCTGCAGGCGCAACGGGCGGTACGGTTGCAAAGGCAAACGGCACGGGCGCGGATATGGCAAAATTCTTCGGAGTGTTTATCAGCGAAGAAAAGGAAATGGTATATATCGTTGCAAAGCGCGAGCAAAGGGATGACATTATGCGCGCAATAATGAACGAGGCGGGCGCAAACACCAACGCTCACGGCGTAGTGTTCTCTCTGCCTATCGATAGCGTGGTAGGAATTAAGGGCTTAGAATAATGGATAAGAATTCGTGCCCCTATCAAACGGCGATAGAAACTAACGGCGTTTTGGCTTTCGTTCCGCACGGTAACAGTATGTGGCCGTTTTTCAAGTCGGGAAAGCAAACGGTAATAATAGTTAAAAACAAAGACAGGCTAGAACTTTTAGACGTAGCGCTTTATAAAACTTGCGACGGTCAAGTGGTTTTGCATAGGGTAGTAGGCGTTTTAGACGACGGCTATATTATGCAGGGTGACAGCCTATTTAAGAGCGAGAAGATTTTAGAAAGCCAAGTTATAGGCGTGATGGACAGTTTTTATAAGGGAAAAAGAATTCTGTCGCCCCTAGACCCCAAGTACGTTAAAAAGGTTAAAAAGTGGTATAAAGGGGGGAAAACAGTTAACTTTAGAAAAAAACTGTTCCACTTTTTTGCAGACAGAAAACAAGCCAAATAGATAAGCGAATAAAAAAAGGAAAGATTATGTTTGATTTAACTTCACTTTGCAAAAGCGCGGTAGAGGCGTCTAAGAGCCTACTATCGCTTAGCGAAGAACAAATAAATAACGCGTTAATCGGCGTTGCGGACGCCATAGTGCAAAACGGCGAAAAAATAATATCTGCAAACGCGATTGACATAGAGGTTGCAAAGTCGCGCGGACAATCGGAGGGTTTTATAGACCGCTTAACCTTAAACGCAAAAGTTTTAGAAGGTATCGCCTTGGGTATAAAGCAGGTTGCTAACTTGTTAAGTCCGGTAGGCAAGGTGGTTTATTCGCACGTTGATTGCGAGCAAAAAATTAAAGTAGAAAAAACACTCGTTCCGTTCGGCGTAGTAGGTATGATTTTCGAATCTCGCCCCAACGTTACGGCAGACGCTTTCGCGCTATGCTTTAAGACTTCTAACGCAGTAATCCTAAAAGGTGGTAGTGACGCGTTAAATTCTAATAAGGCGCTCGTTTCGGTTATTAGAAAGGCGCTAGAAGATTGCAATATAAACGCAAACGCAGTTTGTTTAATAGAGGACACAGACAGAGAAACCACCACTAAATTTATGAAGATGAATAAGTACGTTGACCTTCTTATACCGAGGGGCGGAGCGTCGCTTATCCGTTCGGCAATAGAGAATTCAACTATTCCCATTATTCAAACGGGAACGGGTAACTGTCATATCTACGTTGATAAATCGGCAGACGTACTTAAGAGCGCAAAGGTAATATTTAACGCAAAAACCCAGCGTTACAGCGTTTGTAACGCGTGTGAGTCGATAGTCGTTCATAGCGACAGACTGATAGATTTGCCCGTTATTGCTAGCGCGTTACAAGAAAAAGAGGTCGAAATTCGTGCAGACCAAAGGGCGTTCGAAGTATTAAAGGATTATCCCTTTATTAAAGAGGCGAGCGAGCAAGATTTTTACACCGAATACGGCTCGGCAGTTATCTCGGTTAAAACGGTTGATAGTTTAGCCGAGGCGATAGCGCATATCAACGAGCACTCCACGGGGCACTCGGAATCTATTATGACCGAGGACGAGGCGAGCGCAACCGAGTTTAGCAAAAAGATAGATTCTTCTTGCGTTTATCATAACGCGTCCACCCGTTTTTCCGACGGCTTTCAATTTGGGCTTGGCGCAGAAATCGGCATTTCCACGCAAAAAATGCACGCCAGAGGTCCTATGGGCTTAGACGCTTTGGTAACGACTAAATACGTTGTTAAGGGCGACTATTCTACTAGAAAATAGATTTTTAGCACTAAAAACTGACGGTTTATATAACTAAAAAACTTAAACTACTAAGGCTAACGAACTAATTTCGTTAGCCTTATTCTTTTTGTAACGACCGGTTTATTTTAACTTAAATTAACTGCTTTTTTTTCTTTTTAAAATAAATTTAAAATGTTGGCGTAAATCTCTTGACAAAGGCAATAATTAAGTGTAAAATTTCAATAAAGTTAGCAGTTGCCGTAAAAGAGTGCTAACAAAACACAAATTTATTTGCCAAGTGGGAAAAAGCATGAAACTTTCTGAAAGAAAAAAGAAAATATTGCAGTACGTTGTGGACGATTATATATCTACGGCGCAACCCGTATCTAGTAAAAGTATAACAGAAAAGTATATGCAAGACGTAAGTAGCGCAACGGTTAGAAACGAACTTTCTAGTTTAGAGGAGTTAGGTTTTTTAACGCAACTACACACCTCGTCGGGCAGAGTGCCTAGCATAGAGGCTTATAAGTTATACGTTTCGGAATTGATGGATAAGAGCAAACTCACTATTAAAGAGGTTGGTTTTATTAAGGAGGCATTTAAAAACAGCGCCGACAACTTGGAAACGGTAGTTCAAAACGCCGTTAAGGTTATAAGCGATTTAACCGACTACACCTCCGTTGCATACACGGCTCACAACGAGAAGGAAAAAATCCTAAAGATAGATATATTTAGGTATAAGGCAAATCAAGCGTTACTTCTTATCGTAACCGAAAACAGCCTTATAAGAGATAAGTTTATCGAAGTGCCTGCCTCTATGACCGACGCGCAACTGTCCGACGCAAGTGCAATGATTTCTAGACTATTCGTAGGCAAAGAACTTGGCGAAATAATTAAACTTACCGACTTTATTACCGAGGAATTTGCAGGGTATAGGGAGATATTCAACGGCGTTATGACTGCAATAGAGGAATATATTGTTAAAGACCGTGCTGACGTATTGCTCGAAGGTCAAGATAAAATTCTAAACCATCCCGAATATACCGACGCTGAAAAGGTAAAAAACTTTCTTTCGGTAGTTACTAGTAAAGACAGGCTCACCGACCTATTAGTAAACGACAACGATAATATTGAAATCAATATTAAAATAGGCGGTAGCGACAATTCCGATATGCCCTCCGATTGTTCGTTAGTTACTGCAACCTACTCGGCTAGCGGTGTTAAAATAGGAACTTACGGGGTTATAGGGCCTTTAAGAATGGATTATCAAAAAGTAGTATCCGTTTTAGAAGGCGTGGGCAAAATAATGGAAGATATGCTAAAAAACAAATAAAGGTGGCTTAAATGGAAGAAAACAAGAAAGAACAGACTGCTACGGCAGAGAAAAAGAGCAAAAAGTCCGACGAAAAGTGGCTTAAGCAGATAGAAGAACTAAAGGCGCAAGCAGATGACTACAAAGACAAATGGATGCGAAACGTCGCAGAATTCGACAACTACAAAAAACGCAACGCAAAGATTTGGCAAGAGGCGTTTGAATACGGTGCAACCGACGTGCTAAACAAAATACTCCCTATAGGCGACAGCCTAGACTGGGCGCTCGCAATGGATTTAGACGCTAGAAGTTTAGAGGGTATTAAGGGTATAAGAAAGAAGTTCGACGAAGTTTTAGCGTCGATGGAAGTAGTAGAAATCAACCCCGTAGGCGAGCCGTTCGACGTTAACGTGGCAGAGGCCGTGATGCAAGTCGAAGGGCAAGATGGCGACGCTAGCGACACGGTTAAACAAGTATTCCAAAAGGGATATAAGTTAAAAGACAAAATAATTAGATATGCAAAAGTAAGCGTAGTAAAGTAACGCTATTAAATAAATAATCATCAATTAAGGAGAATATAAAAAATGAAAACGATAGGTATCGACCTCGGCACGACTAACTCGTGCGTAGCAGTTATGGAAAACGGTGAACCCGTAGTTATTGCAAACGCAGAAGGCTCTAGAACTACCCCTTCGGTAGTTGCTTTCCAAAAAGACGGTGAAAGATTAGTAGGTCAAGTAGCAAAGCGTCAAGCAGTATCTAACCCCGACAGAACGGTGGCGTCAATCAAAAGACACATGGGCGAAAATTACAAGGTAGGCGTAGATGGCAAAGACTACACTCCCCAAGAAATTTCGGCTATGATTTTATCTAAACTTAAAAAGGACGCCGAAGCGTACCTTGGCGGAACGGTTACCGACGCCGTTATCACTTGTCCCGCATATTTTTCCGACAGTCAACGTCAAGCAACTAAAGACGCTGGTAAGATTGCAGGCTTAAACGTTCTTAGAATTATCAACGAACCCACGGCTGCGGCTCTTTCTTACGGTTTAGATAAGGAAGGCAAAACTCAAAAGGTTATTATTTACGACCTTGGCGGTGGTACTTTCGACGTATCTATTATGGAAATTGGCGACGGCGTTTTTGAAGTATTAGCAACCCACGGTAACAACAAACTCGGTGGCGACGACTTCGACAACAGAGTTATGGAATATTTAGTATCTGAATTCAAAACTAAAGAGGGTATTGACTTATCTAACGATAAACTTGCTATGCAAAGACTTAAAGAGGCTGCAGAAAAAGCAAAAATTGAACTTTCAGGTATGAATAAAACCAACGTTAACTTGCCCTTTATTACTGCAGACGCAACCGGTCCTAAGCACTTAGACGTAGATATTACCAAGCAAAAGTTCGACGCGCTTACCGCTGACCTAGTTGCAGCAACCGTTGTTCCTATGCAAAACGCTATGAAAGACGCGGGACTTTCTTACTCAGATATCGACAAGGTTATTTTAGTTGGTGGTTCAACCAGAATTCCCGCAGTTATCGACGAAGTAAGAAAAGTTACCGGCAAAGAACCTTTTAAGGGCATTAACCCCGACGAATGCGTTGCAATCGGCGCGGCTATTCAAGGTGGCGTGCTTTCCGGCGAAGTTAAAGACGTTTTACTTTTAGACGTTACTCCCTTGTCGCTCGGTATCGAAACCTTAGGTGGCGTTTGCACCAAGTTAATCGAAAGAAACACCACTATTCCCGTAAAGAAATCTCAAGTTTTCTATACTGAGGCTGACAATCAAACTCAAGTTGACATCCATATTCTACAAGGCGAAAGAGAATTTGCCAAAGACAACAAGACTTTAGGCAACTTCCAACTTTCTGGTATTGCCCCTGCTCCTCGTGGGATTCCTCAAATCGAAGTTACCTTCGATATCGACGCTAACGGTATAGTTAACGTTTCTGCAAAGGATTTAGGCACGGGCAAATCACAAAATATCACCATCACTTCTTCTACCAACCTATCCGAAGCAGATATCGACAAGGCTGTAAAAGAGGCTAAACAATACGAAGAAGAAGACAAAAAGCGTAAGGAAGTCGTTGACAATCACAACAGACTCGACGGATTAATCTTTACGGTAGAAAAATCTATTAAGGATTTAGCCGATAAGATTACCGAAGAAGACAAGGCAAAACTCGAAGAGGCTGTAAAAGAGGTAAAAACTGAACTTGAATCTAACGATAACGATAGAATAGTTAAGGCAACAGAAAAACTTTCGGAAATTTCTCAAGAAGTATTTGCTAAAATATATCAACAAGCAAATCCTCAAGGCACAGAAGGTGGCGCAAACGCCGGTGGCGACGAATTCCATCAGTAATTAAGTAAAAGGGGTTTGGATTTATATAAAAATAGAAAAATCCGAAAACAATAGGTTTAACTAATGACTTTAAACTTACTATCCGTAACCGATTTTTCGGTGAAAATGGTTAACACTTTAAATAGTTCGCTTGGCATTTGGTATCTTGTGATACTAAATGCCTTTGGCGTTATGGCAATGATTTCAAAACTGTTTGAATATCAAGTAAAAGGGCGTTCGCTAATGCTCGTCGTTGCCATAATCGCTAATATTTGTTGGGTGCTTTATTTCTTCTTGTACGGAGATTTAATGAGTTCACTCACTTGTGGCATAAACGTTATAAGAATGATACTTTTTGCTCAGAGAGAAAAGTATAAGTGGGCAAAGAGCAACCTTTGGCTATATTTCTTCTTAGCCGTTCAAACGGTGGTTGCTATATTTACCTTTAAGGGCTGGTTCGATATATTCGTTTTAATTGCAGGCTACTTTGCCGTTTTTGCATACTTCGTTATCAACCAAAAAACTTATAGATTAATATCCCTTTTATATATTATTATGTGGGTAATTAACGACGCGATAAAGTTCTTCCCCGTATCCTTAATAAGCGATTCGATTAGCACCGTTTCTATTGTTATAGCGATATTCAGATACGATATTTTAACCAAACAAGGCAAAATCGTTAAAAAATCTATCGAGGAAAATCCTGTAGAAGATTTACCCGTAGAGCAAATTAGTGAAAGTAAATAAGGATAAAAAATGGCTAAAAATTATTACGAGACTTTAGGCGTTTCTAAAAACGCCACTCAAGATGAAATAAAATCTGCATACCGTAAACTCGTTAAGCAGTATCACCCCGACTTGCACCCCGGCGACGAGGCTTGCGCTGAAAAGTTTAAGGAAATAAACGAGGCGCACGAAGTTTTATCCGACGAGAAAAAGAGAAAGAACTACGACACCTTTGGCGACGCCAACGGCAACCCCGGATTTGGTGGTTTTGGTGGCGGAGCGGGTGGCTTTGGCGGTTTTGAAGATATTTTTAGCGACTTTTTCGGTGGTTTCGGCGGTGGCAGACGTTCTGCAAACGTTAAAACCAAGGGTGACGATATTACTTTAGAAGTTACCTTAAGTTTTTTAGACGCCGCAAAAGGTTGCAAGAGAGAAATAACCTATACCAGAAACGAACCCTGTAGAAGTTGTAATGGAACGGGCGCAAAAGGCGGTACGGCTTATCAAACCTGTTCGCGTTGTAACGGTACGGGGCAAGTTCAATACACTACGGGCAACGGGTTTTTCCGCCAAGTAAGCGTAAGACCTTGCGAGGAGTGTAACGGAACGGGCAAAAAAATTATAGATGCTTGTTCGGATTGTAAGGGTAAGGGCTACGTTAAGACTACCACTAAACTCGAAATCAATATTCCCGCGGGCGCGGATACCGGCAGTTACATTAGAAAGGCAGGTTTTGGCGAGGCAAGCCGTAACGGTGGACCGGCGGGCGACCTTATTATAGTTATGAAGGTCGAACCAAGCAAGATATTTAAGCGTAAAAACTTTGACCTTTACGTAGAACTTCCTATCGATTTCTACACGGCAACTCTCGGTGGCAAGGTAAAAGTTCCGCTTATCGACGAAACTATGGACTACACTATTCCCGAAGGCACTCAAAGTGGCAAGATTTTCTTCGTAAGAGGCAAGGGTATAAAATCGTCGAGAGGCAAGGGCGACTTGTATATAGTCGTGACCGTAGAAGTGCCCACAAAGATAAGTAGGGCGGGTAGGCACGCGCTAGAGCAGTTCAAAAAGGAAACTGATATTAAGCAACACCCTCAGATGAAACAATATAAAGACAACGTAGAAAAAATGTACGGAGAAAACCCCTACGAAAACTAGGTTGCCAACTTGGCTAGCCTACTAAAGCGATAAAAGAGTAAAAATATGGCAGAATTTATAGAACTTACCGTTAATACTTCGCACGAATGCGCCGAACTCGTTTCAGACGTATTATGGAATTATACCGATTTGGGCGTTGCTGTTAGCGATATTCAAGACGTAATCGACCTTGAAAGAACGGGCAAAGCGTGGGACTATGCAGACGAGAGTATTTACAAGGCGGATAAAACCGTTTTAGTAAAGGCGTTCTTCCCCGTGGACGATATTAAAGTTATAGCGCAGGTAGAGGCTGATTTAATAGCGTTAAAGCAAAACGCAGAGTTTCCTACCGGCAGTATGGAAATAGTTAAGCGAACGATTGACGGAGAACTTTGGCGCGAACAATGGAAAGAACATTTTAAGCCTATACATATCGGAAAGGTCGTTATCGTTCCACAATGGATTGCCTACTGCCCAAGCGAGGGCGAAATTCCCGTATTGTTAGATTCTAATATGGCGTTTGGCACGGGTGAACACGAAACGACCTCAATGTGCGTGGAGTTCTTATCTAAATACGTTAAAAAGAGCGACGTAGTTTTAGACGTCGGTTGTGGTAGCGGTATTTTAGGAATTACCGCAAGCAAACTAGGTGCAAAAGAGGTCGTTATGACCGATATAGACGAGTGCGCAATCGTTGCAACCGAGAGCAATATGAAACTTAACGGCGTAACTAACGGCGTAGTTTTACTAAAGAATTTACTCGACGACAACACGGTTAAAGGCGAGGTTATCGTTTGTAATATAATGGCGGAAGTCCTAATTTCTTTCGCTCCCTACATAGGCGCAAATTTAAAAGATAAAGGCGTTATAATTTTAAGCGGTATTTTAGCCGATAGGCTAGAAAAGGTTAAAAAGGCGTATTTAGACGCAGGCTTTACCTTCGTAGAGCAAAAAGTTTTAGGCGAGTGGTCGGCGCTCGTTATGAGCCGAGAGGCGTTATGAAAGCGGTAGTTTTTACGCTTGGCTGCAAGGTTAACGAGTGTGAAAGCGATTCGCTCGTTAAAGGATTAATAGAACTTGGCTACGAAGTTTCTAATAAACTCGAAAAAGCAGACCTTTATATAGTTAACACTTGCGCCGTTACCAAAGAGGCGGAAAAGAAATCTCGCCAAGTAGCAAGCAGAATAAACAAGTTAAACGAGTGCGCAAAGGTTATATTTACCGGTTGTGCTTGCCAAAAGGACGCAAGTTCGTTTATAGGCAAAAATCCAAACTATCTAGTTACGGGAGTATTCAATAAAAACGCAATATTAAAAATGCTATCTAATAGTGGCGTTAGCGTATTTCCCGAAAGGAGCGAATACGAAGAACTTCTTCCCGTAAACCCTATGGGTACTCGCACTTTTATTAAAGTGCAAGACGGTTGCAACAACTTTTGTTCCTACTGTATTATTCCTTACTTAAGGGGCAGAAGTAGGAGTAGAAATCCCCTTTCGGTTAGAGCCGAAATAGAGCGAATAGCGCCCAAAGAGGCGGTTATAACGGGTATAAATTTAACCTCGTACGATTTTGAGGGAAAAGGGCTTACCTCTCTTATAGAGGCTTTATACGGGCTAGATTGCAGAATTAGATTGGGTTCGCTAGAGGCAGGAGTTATAACTAACGAGTTTTTAAGCGCGTTAAAAAATCTAAACGACTTTGCACCGCATTTTCATTTGTCTTTACAGGCTGGCTCGAACGCCGTACTAAAAAAGATGAACAGAAGATACGATAGAGAACAGTATCTAGAAAAAGTTTTTCTTATTAGAGAATATTTTCCTAACGCGGGAATTACCACCGACGTTATAGCAGGCTTTCCAACCGAAACCGAAGACGACTTTTTAGAAAGTTTATCGTTAATCGACGAGGCTAAGTTTTCGGATATTCACGCCTTTGCGTTTAGTCCGAGAGAGGGAACGGTTGCGTATAAAATGCAAGATTTGCCTTACCAAGTAAAGAAAGAGCGATTAGATAAACTTTTAGATAAAAAGGCAAAGTTAAAAGAGGCGTTTGCGCGCTCGCAGGAAGGGAAAACGCTAAAATTCTTGCCCGAAGAGTTTAAAGAGGGTTATACTCAAGGCTATACCGAAAATTATTTGCACGTTTTCGTTAAAGGCGATTATTCGGGCAGAGAAATATTAAAAATAAAAATTGAAAAACCTTTTTGTGACGGCGCGTTAGCCACCGTTATAGAAGGGGAATAGGAGAGAATATGGAAAATTGTATCTTTTGTAAAATTATAGCGGGAGAAATTCCGGCAACTAAAATGTACGAAGACGACGATATGATAATAATTCGTGATATCGAGCCAAAGGCGAAAAATCACTTTTTGTGCATACCCAAAACGCACTTTAAACTTTTAGCCGATATGACCGAGAAAGAGGCTGAACAAGTTAAGCGTTGTCTAAAAAAGATACCCGAACTAAAAGAACTTTTACAGTTAGAGAACGGATATCGCCTAGTAATTAACCAAGGCGACGACGCGGGTCAAACGGTTTTCCACCTACATATTCATATATTATCCGGTCAAAAAATGGGCTGGCAACCGGCGTAAAAAAAGGCTTTCTAAAAAGATTTAAAAATAGAAATAAATAAAACAAAAAAAGGCTTGCAAGCCTTTTTTTTATATGGTAATATATATAATATCGACTAAGAAAACGGAGAAAAACTATGCAAAAACAAATTAGGGGTATAAACATATTAAATCCCGTTAGAGTAGATGGAGAATACTACGAAAAAGCCGTTGATTTTGCCATTAAAAACAACTATAACCATATCCAACTTAACGGACCTATACACGAGTTTAAGGTGAGCAACTGCGATGGTATGGTATTTTATAAAAAATACTCTATGTTTAACGACGTAAAGGACGCGGAATACATAAATTACTGCTACGACGTAGTTAATAAATGCCTTAAAAAATCGCACGACGCCGGCATTAAAACTTATATGTGGCACCATGAATTAGAAGTGCCTTCTAACTTTACCGAAGTTTTTCCCGAAGTTCTTAACGATTTGGGTGACGTAGAGTTAACGCACCCCTTAATTCGCGACTTCGTTGAGAATAAATTTAAAGACTTTTTCGAGGCGTATCCCTATATGGACGGAATAGTTATAACCTATTTCGAATCTAAAATTCCGATTTTTAGACTAAAAAATCAAAAACTTCCACCCGAAAAGCGTATGGAATACGTTACTAGACTTCTGTACGAAACGCTAGCCAAACTCGGCAAGGAAATGATTGTTCGTCCCGACTGTCCGTTAGAAGAAGATATGCTAACCCTTATCGACACCTACGACAAGGTTTCTACCGATATGATTTCTATGAATAAGTGGACTCCGGGCGACTGGTGTTTAACCTTGCCTCAAAACGACCATATTAGGCTTATTAAAAAAAGTCCGTTGCTAATCGAAACGGATATTTTCGGCGAATACGCAGGCAAAGATATGGTTCCGATTATGCTCAAAAAAGAGATTATGGAAAGGGGCGCGTATTGCGAGCAGTTTAATCCCGCAGGCTACTGTAACCGTATTGACAGAGCTGGTCGCTCGGCTTTCGGCACGGTAAACGAAGTTAACCTTTTAATTATGAAGGCGTTTATGGAAGGTGGCGATATCGACCAAGCAATCGACGACTTCTTTAAGGGAAAATACGGCGAATACGGCGAGCAGGTTAAGTCGGCTATGGCTTTAACCGAAGATATTATGACCAAGACCTTTTTTGCCGCAGGGTATTATTATAGCGAACTCTCTAAATTCCCTACAATTTATCACTGTAAAAACCATTTCTACTTCGAGTTTATGAGAGACGACTACTGCGTAGTATCCGAAGAGTGGTTCTTACCTCCAAAATACGTTCGTCCAAGTTTAGACCAAATTTTTAGCGAACTAGAGGACGCTAAAAACAAGGCTATATAGTGTTTCGACGTAATTAAGGGACTAGAGGGCAAACTTTTAGAGGCGGATTATAAAGACTTATTCGTTAAGTTTAAAAACCAAGAACTCGTTGGTAAAATTTGGCCGTGCCTAATGAGCGTTTTCTATAACTACGCAAAGTTCTTTGAATACGGCAAGCAAGAAAAATACAGAGAGGGCTTACACCATAACCTCGATAAACTCTTAGAGTATAATAAAGAGGGACAAGAGGTGCTTGGCAACGAGTTTATGGCTATGTTCGACGATAGAACGACGGGCGCTTTCGACGGCTACGTTGACACCATAGCGGAATTCGTTTCCGACGTTAAAAAGTGTTTTGCCTACGAAGAAAATAAGGTTAAAGAGTTAGAAAAACTAGGCGCAACCGACTTTATCGTTTGCGGTGGTTGTTGCGAAGGTCACAAGGTTAAAAAGGAAACCAACTTTAGCGACAGCATAGAGTTTAACGGCGAATTCGTTAGAATTACCGGAAACAAGCGTGGTAAAGCGTGGAGTTATATCAACGCGCACGGCCCGTTCGGATACGAAATTAAGGTTAAACCCAACGCAGTAAACGTTATATCTTTAACTATGGGATGTTTAACTCCTAATTTTGAAGTTTGTATCGTAATAGGCGATAAAAAATACGTTATAAAAGAGCAATATCAAGGCAAAAAGCAATTCGATTTCGAATACGACGCTAAGTCTGAAGACGCAGTTAGAGTTACCGTAGAAAAGATTTCCGACTCAACGCCTTGCGCTTACACAATCGTATCTAAAGTAAAATAGAATAAACTAACTAAAACGCCCCGAAAACTCGGGGCGATTTTTTAGTTTATTTATCGCATTTGTCGTTACAGAAAAAGTCCGTGCTACCGGCTACGAAAGGCACTCTGCCTACTTGGGTGTTGTCGGAAGTTCTCGACCTGAGTTCCTTAATAGGATTGGGCGCCGTTTCAAAACGGTAATCCTTGCCGTACGCGCGAATATGAGCGTCGATAACCAGGTGAGAAGGCACTATTTCGATTGACGGATTGATTATCTTTTGGAACTGGAAGAAGTTGGCGTCGGAGGGTAGTTCGCTAACTAAAGCGTAGTCTTCGAGTAAGCCCGTAAACTGAACGGTATCTTCTAAAACGTTTCTAACGTATTCAATATTGCTATGCAACGAGATAGGCGCGGGGAATTCTCCGTCGGGGATAACTTCTTCCCACGACTTGTTTTCGTATTTCTTAAGCAATTCAACAGCCTTGTGCAAGTGTGATATTTCTATTTCTAGGTTTTCTTCCCAAAGCGTCTTAATATAAGCGTCCGTTTCGGTAACCATACAAGACCAGTACAAATAACACTCGCAATATTCGTGCCACAATAGCATATCTAGCCAGGTTGCGCTAGAGTCCATTAAACTTTCGTATTGACTAACGTGTTCTTCTTCGACTTGCGCTATTTCCATATAGAGTTTGCGCGAAAGGTCGTTAGTCGCAAGGTTGGTTATATTCATATAGTAGTTCATAGTTTGTTGCTCGGCGGCAGTAATAATCATAGTGTTTAGAACGGTTTGCTTATCTGCCTTTTTAGAGTTTATCGGGCGTTTTATATTGTCCTTATTAAACCTATGGTGAGAAATAGTAGGACGCGCAGGCATAATTTCGGTATATCTGCCAACTAATCTCTCGGCTTTAACGCCTTGTTCCATCTCTAAAAGGTTTGCATACCTGTAAAGGTGGTCAAAGTCCTCTAAAAGAGCAAAGTCGAGCGCCTTTTTAACGTAGCAGTCACACTCTCTACGAGCAAGTTCGGCGGTTAAGTCAACGGCTAATTGTTCGTAGCCTATGGTATGCTCGAGCGCCGACTCGTTACAAGGTTTTAGTAAAGAAACTTTTATTTGCTGTTGTTTTTCTATTTGACGCGTCACCGAAATATCTCGTCTTAAGTCGTTGTCGGTGGTGTGTCGAGCGAGTTGGTGGGAGAACCAGTTAGCCTCGAATTCCGTGCCGTTCATTAAAATAATTCTAGTTTTGGTGTACGGGTCAACCTCGTTTTTGTTATACGCTTTTGGATATAATCCTTTCCAGTTTTGATAAGCGCCCAGTAAATTTATGGGTTTTTCGTTAAATGGATTCATAATTTGCCTCCGTTATATAATTCGTTCTTATATTATACGCAATTAAGGTAATAAAATGTTTTTAGATAAAAAAAGGGCGTCTGCCACGTGGCAGACGCCTTAAAAGCGTTGTTTTGTTTATTAAAGTTTAACTTCTGCTTTTCCGTCCGAATAACTAATACGGTCGCCCTCGCCGGATAGAGAATCAAAGTAATCTAGAAATTCCTGCTTGCTAGCAAAAGGCGCTTTGTAGTTTTTAATAATTTCCTTAGCGTTTTTACCGCCGTTAGAAAGTAGCGCGTAAAGCAGTCCTAGTTGCGATTTGGCGTTATTAAGGCAAGTTTTTTCGGGATTAGTTACGTAATAGTCCGAACCGTGTCCAGTACCT
>JAFZIB010000074.1 GCA_017554545.1 Clostridia bacterium | reverse complement strand
TAAAAGGCACTATGGCGTGTGCTTGTCTTGATACAGGCTTTTTCACCCCTTAATAATGATTTTTTTCCTTGTAAAAATAAAATAACCTAAGTCAAACACAATGGTTCAACTTAGGTTATTAGTGGTGTGAAGGATGGGACTTTCGCCTGTGCGACCTACCCGCAAAATAGTCCACTGGACTATTTTTTCGCCATAGGCGAACACGCAACTAAAGTTGCTCGCTCCATATTCAAGTCCCATCTATCTTGTTTAGCAACAACTACAATAAAAAAAGGATGCAAATTAATGCATCCTTTTTTTATTGGTGTGAAGGATGGGACTTGAACCCACACGGATAACCATACGCCCCTCAAACGTACGCGTCTGCCAATTCCGCCACCCTCACGTAGCCTATATATATTAACCAAATTTTACTGTTTTGTCAACAAATTTAACGCAATTTTTATAAATTTATAAGGCCTTTTTCTCATTGTGCGTTTAGATAAAAAAAGAATATATTTGCCCTTTTATTGACAAAAATTTTTAAAAGGAATATAATATCTTCTATGAAAATTATTATTATAGGCGCAGGCGGGGTTGGCGAAGCCCTACTGCAAAACTTCATAAGAGAAAATCACAACGTAACCGTAATCGATTCTAATCGAAAAATCGTAGAGCATTTGGTTAACCTTTACGACGTGCAAGGAATAGCGGGCGGAGGACTAGAGCGCGAAGTATTAACCGAGGCGAGAGTTGGCGAGGCAGACATTATAATCGCTTGTACGAATCGCGACGAGTTAAACATTTTGGCGTGCGTTTTAGCCAAAAAACTTGGCGCGCAACATACTATTGCCAGAGTGCGCGACCCCGAATATTTTAAGGAAATCGAAAACCTAAGAAACGATTTGGGCTTGGATATGGTATTTAACCCCGAACGAAGAACGGCGATAGAAATACAAGAAATCCTAAACTTTCCTTCTGCTAAAAACGTAGAGAGTTTTGCCGACGGCAAGGCTATAATGGCGGAATTCGAAGTTAAAAAGGTAAATCAATTCGGTGGCAAGTCGGTAGTGGATATCGCGCGCGAATACGGCTGTAAAGTATTGTTCGGCTTGATAGTTAGGGGCAAAAAGACCATAATTCCCCACGGCGACACCATAATCGAAAACGGTGACACGGTATATCTAGTAGGAGCAGAAAAGGAAATAGCCGCTTTCTGCAAAAAGACCAAACTGTTCAAGGCAAAGGCAAAGTCCGTATTTATAGTCGGAGGAGGTAAAGTTGCCTATTATCTAGCGGAGCATCTGCTTAAAGAGGGTGCAGACGTTAAAATTCTAGAAAGCAACGAGGAGCGTTGTCATCAACTTGCCCAACTACTTCCAAGAGCAACCGTAATTCACGGCGACGGCACCGACCAAAGCGTTTTAGACGAAGAAAGCATAACCAACTGCGACGCGTGCGTAACCTTAACGGGCTTCGACGAAGGCAACGTTATGATATCTCTTTACGCAATGCAAAAGGAAGTTAAAAAGGTAATAACCAAAATAGACAGAGCCTCTATCATAACTATGGCGAACGGTTTAGGACTAGACTCGTTAGTTTCGCCAAGAGTGGCAATAGCAAACCACATAATAAAATTCGTTCGTACGCATAAAACCGACGAGGCGAGCGGTATCAACACGTACTTTAGACTAAACGATAAAGCCGAGGCGTTAGAATTTTTAGTAGGCGGTAAATTTAAGTATTTGAACAAGTCCTTAAAAGAACTCTCAATGCGTAGAGACGGCTTAATTTGCGGTATCGTGCGAGGCGAAGAATATATTCTTCCAAGTGGCGACACTCACATTTTAGAAGGCGACAAGGTTATAGTAGTAACCGGCGTTAAACAAATAACCGAACTAAACCAAATTTTTAAGTAATTTCGTATGAATTATAAAGTAATATTAAACCTTTTAGGTAGAGTATTAATAGTTATGGCGCTACTAATGTGTTTGCCTATAGCCGTTGCAATTTACTACGGCGAGCAAACGTTGCTAGCGTTTATAATTCCAATAGCGGGTATGCTATGTATAGGCGTGCCGTTATCTCTACTTAAAGCAAAAGACAAATCGCTATACGCCAAAGAGGGCTTCGTAATCGTTGCGCTCGTTTGGATTTTAATATCGGTATTCGGCAGTATTCCGTTTATGATAAGCCGAACTATACCGAACTTTTTCGACGCTTTTTTTGAAACGGTAAGCGGTTTTACTACGACGGGCGCAACTATACTTAGCCTTTCTAACACCGAAATCAGTATGCCAAAGAGCGTAATGTTTTGGAGAATATTTACACATTGGATAGGCGGTATGGGCGTTTTAGTCTTTCTAATAGCGCTACTTCCGTCTAAGGGCGACATAATGCACGTTTACCGCGCCGAATCTCCAGGTCCGTCGTCATCTAAACTCGTAAGCAAAATCAAGAATACAGCAATGATTTTATATTGCATTTATCTCGTGTTAACCGTGGCTATGATGCTAATGCTATACCTTGGTGGAATGAACTTTTACGAAAGTATGCTCACGGCGTTCTCTACTGCGGGTACGGGTGGCTTTTCTGCCTACGGCGATAGTATAATGCACTATAACAGCGTGTACGTCGAAACGGTAGTTGCAACCTTTATGATGTTATTCGGCGTTAACTTTAACATGTATTATTTAATCCTAATAGGTAAACTCTCAAAAGGTATAAAAAGCGAGGAGTTTTTAACCTATCTAGCGATAATTTTCCTTGCAGTGTTAACTATTTCAATCAACGTGTTAAACGTTACGGGCAACTTCTTTACGTCGTTAAGGCAAGCGTATTTCCAAGTAACCTCAATAATGTCAACGACGGGTTTCGTAAGCGTAAACTTCGACGGTTGGCCGGCGCTTTCTAAGGGAATAATTTTGTTTTTAACCGTTATAGGCGCGAGCGGTGGCTCTACCGGTGGCGGTATGAAAGTTTCAAGATTGATAATTTTAACCAAGTCGAGCGCAAAGGATATAAGAAGTAACCTTCGTTCTCGCTCGGTTAACTGTTTAATGTTCGAAAAAGAACCGCTAGACAGAACGGTTGAACGTAACGTTAGAACCTACTTTATATTGTGGGTAGCAATAGTCGTTGCGTCGTCTTTAATACTTTCTTTGGATAGTTTCGGTGATTTTTATACGCATTTACCAGCTCTCTCACTTGTATAGG
Organism: Clostridia bacterium; assembly: GCA_017554545.1. Lineage (GTDB taxonomy): Bacteria > Bacillota > Clostridia > Christensenellales > Borkfalkiaceae > UBA1259. The sequence goes on along the minus strand of JAFZIB010000074.1, from coordinate 13,458 downwards.
TAACGTTGGACCGACCATCAACGACTCCATAGGTTCTATGGGCAACTTTGCAGGCTACAACGGATTCTCAAAAATAATTTTATCTGTGGTAATGCTCGCCGGAAGGTTAGAAATTTTACCAATGATAATTTTGTTCACCCCAAGAACTTGGAAACGCGGTAAATAATAATGAGTAAATTAAAAGGCAAAATAATAGTCAACCCGTATAAATGCCCCGGCCAAAGCGTTAAGCAAGCCGAGGCTTTAAAAGAACAGTTTATCGCGCTTGGCGTGGAGGTTGAAATCGTTTACGACGGATATTTACACTCTGGAGTGAGTGATTCTAACTTGCAACTAGATTTAGGCAAAATAGACTTCGTGGTGTTTTTAGATAAGGATAAATATCTAGTGGAAATTATAGAACGCTCGGGCGTAAGAGTGTTCAACCCGTCAAAACAAATTGCCGTTTGCGACGATAAAGGTCAAACTTGTATAGCGCTTGCAGGTAACGGCGTTAAAATGCCAAAAACCGTATTTGCTCCCGTTTGTTACGTTCAATCTAACCCCGTTAGAGAGGACTTGGCGGATAGGGTAGAGAGTCAACTTGGCTATCCCGTTATAATCAAGTCTGCGTACGGCTCAATGGGTAACGGAGTGTTCAAGGCGGATAACAGACCGCAATTACTCTCAGTAATGGAAAAACTTAAAACACAACCGCATATCTTTCAAGAGTATTTGGGTAAAAAATTCGGAACGGACGTGCGCGTAATAGTTTTGGGCGGTAAGGCGATAGCGTGTATGTTGCGCAAAAATCAAACCGACTTCCGTTCAAACGTAGGTCAGGGCGGAAAAGGCACTAAAATCGAGCTGTCCGACCCCTACTATAAAGAATATATTGCGTGCGCAGAAAAATGTGCGCAAATTTTAGCCTTAGATTACTGTGGAGTTGATTTACTCGTGGGTGAGGACGATAAGCCCGTCGTTTGCGAAGTGAACTCCAACGCCTTCTTCGAAGAAATATCGCTAGTTTCGGGCGTTAACGTGGCAAAAGCCTACGCCGAATACGTTATAAAACAGATCAGTAAATAAAATAAGTATAAAAAATCGTTTATTGTTAATAATCGGAATGCAAAATTGCTTTCCGATTTTTTTTATTTTTTTTGTCTAAAACGCTTGACAGAGGGGAAAAAGTGTGTATAATAAGAATTAGCACTCGACACAATAGAGTGCTAACAATCAAAACAATAAAGTGCTAAAACGCACGTAAAAAAGGAGTAAAATATGAAAGGATTTTTAAGCAGATTAAACGATAACGATTGGGGTTACAACTTTTTTGACGACACCTTTGGTGATTTTTTTAAGCCGGTAGTTTTTGCGGGAAATAACGGATATATGCGCACCGACGTTAAGCAAGCGGACGGAGGCGTAGAATTGAGCGTTGACCTACCGGGTTTTGATAAAAAAGACATCAACCTAACTTTAGACGGCGGATATTTAAAAGTTTCGGCAAAATCGGAGGAAAAAGAGGAAGGAAAAAGCGATTACGTTTTTAGAGAAAGAGTTCGTTCTTGTAGTAGAAGTTTTTACGTTGGCGACGCCGTTAAAGAGGAGGACGTAAAAGCCAAATACGATAAAGGAATTCTAACGATTTTCGTTCCTAAAAAAGATAAGCAAATAGAAGAAAAAAAGAACATTTTTATCGAGTAAAATATCGGTAAACCTCCTAAAATAAATATTCCCTTATTTAGCAATTTAATTGTTTAAATTTGGGAATATTTTTTTTAAAAACCTATTTACAAATAGGTCGCTCTTATGGTATTATAATCGATAGTGAAATATAGGAGACTATTATGAAAAACTTACTCAAAATTTTATTTTCAGTTTTATTAGTTAGCGTAATGGCTTTCGGTCTTACCGCTTGTGGCGGTGAGGGAACTCCCGACGATAACGGAGATAATCCAGCCCCTCCCGCGCATACTTGTTCTTTCGTTGCGTCAGAATGGTTCGACGCGTCGGCCGATAAGGTTTTCGTTAAAAAGGAAACTTGTACTTGCGGACAAAGTAAAACAAAATCTGCTTTAGAAATTACTACTGCAGACCAATTTATTAAGTGGGCTAGTTACGTTAATAACGACGAGCACTATGCAACCGATATTTTAATCGCAAACGATATCGATTTAGCAGGCAAAACCTACGAACCTATTATCCTTAACTATCAAAGTGCAAAAGCGCACTACATTATTAAGGGCGCAGAAGGTGGCGTAAGCATTAAGAACTTAACCGTAGCAGACGCAGATTACGCAGGTCTTTTCGGCTCAATCGAGTGTGAAGTAGAAATTAAAAATATCGTAGTTAAAAACGCAAATATTTCTGGCGATTACGCCGGTGGTTTTATCGGATATATCTACAACGCTGGTAGCGTTAAAGTTGCCGATTGTGGCGTTGAAAATAGCACTATTAACGGCGCAACTGCAGCAGGCGGTATGTTCGGCGTAGCAGAGGCAGACCAAGATACTCAAGTATTCTTCTACACTCCCGTAGTTAAGAACAACCAAATCAATTCGGAAGAATATGCAGGCGGTTTTGCAGGTATAATGACCGAGTGTGAAGGCTCTAGCGACAGCGCTTATAAAGTTCTTGCAGTAGAAGTTTTCGAAGGTTCTGATAGCACGTCGTCTTGGACGGTAGTTGGAAACGTATCGAGCAGCACTTCTTCTAAAAACAACGTAGTAGGTACTTTATTCGGAAAGGTTGGTAACGGTAGAGTTAAAGTTCCTCTATTTAACCTCGACTTCTTGGCTGGTAACACGGCGTTCTTAAACGGAACTGCAGTAGGTAGAGAATACGGCAGAACCGGTTGGGCAAACAAGGCTACCGAAGGTTTATATATGAACGGCCTCGCAATGATTCACTACGACGGAAACAACGTTGTTAACGGCGACTAACGACTAACGAATTTAATAAGCCCCTTGCAAACGCAAGGGGCTTTTTTCTCGCCAAAATTCGCGAATAAAATTATAGAGATAACAAAAATAATATATAAACCGTTTACAAAATTTTGCTTTTAGGTATATAATATATTTATAAATAAATTTTTTAATTAAAATTCAATAGTTATTCAATTTTTATTCAGTATAATCGTCCTATAAAAAGGGAGTATAGTATGAAAAATAATCAAGCGGAAAATATTGCCTTAAGACTCAACTCAATAACTAAGACTTACGGCACGGGCGAGTATGCCGTCCCAGCCCTCAAGGGCGTAAACCTAAATTTTAGAAAGAGCGAATTCGTTTCTATTTTAGGACCTTCGGGTTGTGGTAAAACCACCTTGCTTAATATAATAGGCGGATTAGACAGATACACCACGGGCGACTTGGTTATCGACGGCGTTTCTACAAAAGGTTACGGCGATAAAGATTGGGACGCTTATAGAAACAACAGTATAGGTTTCGTTTTTCAAACGTATAATCTAATTCCTCACCAAACGGTTTTAGGCAACGTTTAATTAGCAATGGAACTGTCGGGCGTAAGCAAGTCGGAACGTAGGGAAAGGGCGTTAGCAATCTTAAAAAAGGTAGGGTTAGAAGGCTTAGAGCATAAAAAGCCCAACCAAATGTCAGGTGGACAAATGCAAAGGGTGGCAATAGCCAGAGCGCTCGTTAACGACCCCGAAATCGTGCTAGCCGACGAGCCTACGGGCGCGCTTGACACCCAAACGAGCGTTCAAATAATGGATTTGCTTAAAGATATTGCAAAAGACAAGTTGGTTATTATGGTTACTCACAACCCCGAACTTGCCGAGCGATATTCTACCAGAATAATAAAACTTCTCGACGGTTTAGTGGTTGACGATAGCAATCCGCTAAACGATTTCGTTGAAAATATATCCGTAAAGAAAAAAAGAAAGCCAAAAATGGGCTTTAAAACGGCTTTTTTACTATCGCTTAAAAACCTGTTTTCCAAGCGTACGAGAACTATTTTGACCTCTGTGGCAGGCAGTATAGGAATAACGGGTGTAGCGCTCGTTTTGGCGCTGTCTAACGGCTTTAACGCCTATATGGCAAGAATGCAAACGGACTCGTTAGCGTCTTATCCGCTCACCATTTCCGAAAATTCTATAGATATGTCTTCGTTTAATACGCTATACGAAACCGAGCTTAAAGAAAAGTATCCCGAACTAGATAACGTTTTAGTTCACGAGGCGTTTAAGAACTTGGTAGGCATGCTAAAGAGCAACGATTTATCCGACACCTCCGACGCAGGTTTTTTGGCGCATATGCAAAACTTGCCGAGGGATAGTTATTACTCTATAAACTACCAGTACGGCTTTAGTATGAACGACTATTTATTCACTAAAACCACGGTAAACGGCGAAGAAAAATTCTCGTCGGTAGATGACGTTACCGACATTATAGGAAAGGCTTTCGAGGGCAAACTTACCGAGGCAATGGGCGGTATGATGTCCACCTCAATGGTTGCGGATATGATACCCACTTTCCAAGAGATGCCGTCTAGGGAATTAGTTTTAGACCAATACGAACTCTTGTATGGAAAATGGCCGACCTTTGAAAAGCAAGACTACAACCAAGTAGTGTTGGTAGTTGACCAGTTTAACGGCGTAAGCGATATAACGGCAATGTTACTCGGCTACGTTTCCGGCGAGTACGACGAACAGACCAACGAATTTTCCTTTGATATCCCCGAGCAGGGAATAGAACTCGAAAAAATGGTTGGCGAAAACGCAAAGGGCTTTTATCTAGCAAACAACCAAATGATGTTTACCACGCCGGTCGCTATTCCGAACATGGACGCCAAGGTGTCTAGCCTTAAGGAAATTACCGTAGAGACAGACGGCTTAGAGAAAATCGACGTAGTTGGAATAATCAGAATGAAAGAAGGCGTGTCGGGCTTACTTGAGTCGGGCATAGCGTACACTCCCGCCTTAACAGAACGAATTTTAGAGGTAAACCTAAACTCTGAAATCGCTCAAAATGCAAGGGAAAACTCGTACGTCGCAGTCGTAAATCCAAACGCGTCAATGGGATTCGAGGGCTTTACCGCAAGAATGCTTGCAGGCGTTAACACCCCGTTGTCCATAACGATATACGCAAAGGATTTCGATAGTAAAAACCTAATAAAAGAGCATATCGACAGTTGGAACGCGAACTACGAGGAAGACGACCAAAAATACGTGCATTATTCGGATATGATGAACGATATGTTCTCAATGTTAAACACTATGGTCGACGCCGTAACCTACGTGCTGGTAGCCTTTACCAGTATATCTTTAGTGGTGTCTAGCGTAATGATAGGAATAATAACCTACATTTCGGTAGTAGAACGTACGAAAGAGATAGGCGTGCTCCGTTCGCTGGGTGCGTCCAAGAGAGAAATATCAAGCGTGTTCAACGCCGAAACGATTATTATCGGCTCGTTTGCAGGGTTGCTTGGCGTAGGCGTAACTTATCTGTTGTGCATACCTATAAACGCAATACTCATAAACCTAGTTCCAGCGGTGGGAAGACTTGCCGTTCTCTCTCCCGTATCGGCAATAATTTTAGTGCTTATAAGCGTAGGTTTAACGCTAATTTCAGGTTTAATACCTAGTGGCGTAGCCGCTAAAAAAGACCCCGTAGTAGCGCTTCGTTCGGAGTAGAACGACTAATATTAGCCACTAAAAAATCAATCGAAGAAATAAACTCGTCAAGACAAGGTAAGTCTTGGCGAGTTTTTTACTAAAAAGGCGGGCAAAGAGAACAAAAAACGGGGTAAAATTCTTGAAAAATCCCTTTATATATGTTATACTATACGAGTATAAATATAAATACTATTACGGTAGGGATTTTTATGGACAGAATACAACTTAGAGAATTTTTTATTAACGCACCCGCTTTCGACGGCAAAACGGTTACCGTTTGCGGTTGGGCAAAGACTATTAGAGATAGCAAGTCTTTCGGTTTTATCGAACTTAACGACGGCTCGTATTTTAAGAATTGCCAAGTAGTTTTCGATAGAACTAAAGTTTCAAATTACGACGAGATTGCTCGTCAAAACGTAGGCGCTTGTCTAAAGGTTACCGGCAAGGTTATTTTAACTCCCGAAAACAAACAACCTTTTGAAATCAACGCCGACGAAATAGAGGTTTTAGGCGCGTCTTCGCCCGAATACCCCTTGCAGAAAAAACGCCACACCTTAGAGTTTTTAAGGGGCATAGCGCACCTTCGTCCCAGAACCAACACCTTCAACGCAGTTTTTAAGATTAGAAGTCAAGCGGCGTACGCAATCCACAGTTTCTTTAACCAAAGAGGTTTTGTTTACGTTCACACTCCCATAATCACGGGTTCAGACTGCGAGGGCGCAGGCGCAATGTTCCAAGTTACTACCTTGGACTTAGATAACGTTCCTACGCAAGACGGAACGACCGACTACAAGCAAGATTTCTTTGGTAAAAAAGCCAGCCTAACCGTATCGGGACAACTCGACGTAGAAAACTTCGCAATGGCTTTTGCCAACGTGTACACCTTTGGACCTACCTTTAGAGCAGAGCACTCTAACACCGTTCGCCACGCTGCAGAATTTTGGATGATAGAGCCCGAACTTGCCTTTGCAGACCTCTCCGACGATATGGACTGCGCAGAAGCTATGGTTAAATATATAATCGACTACGTTATGGAAACCTGTAAGGAAGAAATCGAATTCCTTAACAAGTTTGTAGATAACGGCTTAATCGACAGACTTAACAACGTTAGAACTAACGACTTCGTTCGCTTAACATACACCGAGGCAATCGGTATCTTAACCAAGGTTAAAGACAGGTTCGACTCGCCCGTATATTGGGGCGTGGACTTGCAGAGTGAACACGAGAGATATATAACCGAAGAAGTGTTCAAAAAGCCGGTATTCTTAACCGACTACCCCAAGGAAATCAAGGCTTTCTATATGCGTCTTAACGACGATGGCAAAACGGTTGCTGCAAGCGACCTACTCGTTCCCGGTATCGGCGAGTTAATCGGTGGTTCTCAAAGAGAGGAAAGATTAGATTTACTAGTTAAGCGTATGGAAGAATGCGGACTTAACCCCGAAGAATATAAATCGTACGTTGATTTAAGAAAATACGGCGGTGTTATTCACTCGGGATTCGGCTTGGGCTTTGAAAGAATGGTAATGTATCTAACGGGCATTTCAAATATCCGTGACGTGTTGCCTTTCCCAAGAACGGTAGGCACTTTAGAAAACTAACCAAGGAAGAAAAAATGAGAATATTAATCGACGCTTTCGGTGGAGACAACGCCCCCGAGGAAATAATAGCAGGTACGATAGAGGCACTTCGCCAAAACCAAAAGTTTACGGCAGTCTTAGTGGGTGACCAAGCGATTATAGAAGAAAAACTATCGGGTTATAATTACGATAAGAGCCGTGTGGAAATTATGCACGCGCCCGACGTAATCACTTGCGAAGAAGAACCTACCGTGGCTATTCGCACCAAACCCAACAGTTCAATAGCCGTTGCCTTTAAGGCGCTCAAGACCGACGACGAGGCGTCCGCTTTCGTTTCAGCCGGCTCGACGGGTGCGGTGCTAGTTGGCGCAACCTTAAAACTCGGCAGAATTTCGGGCGTTAACCGTCCGGCACTTTGCCCGATACTTCCAACGCTAATCGACGGCAAAAACGTTTTACTGCTCGACTCGGGCGCAAACGCAGACTGCAAGGCAATCAACCTAACGCAGTTCGCAGTTATGGGTAGCGCGTACGCCAAAGCAATGGGCGTAGAAAACCCCAAAGTAGCGCTTTTATCAAACGGCACCGAAGACGAAAAGGGCAACGCCTTAAATCACGAAGTTTTCCCCTTGCTTAAGGAGGATAAAAATATAAACTTCGTGGGCAATATCGAGGCAAGGGATATCCTCTCCGGCGAATACGACGTAGTCGTTACCGACGGTTTTTCGGGCAACGTAGCCCTAAAATCGCTAGAGGGCGCAGTAGGCGTGGTATTAAAATCGCTTAAAAACGGCATAAAGAGTTCCTTTTCTTCTAAAATAGGTGCTCTGTTTATGAGAAAGACCTTCAAGCAATTAAAAGGCAAACTAGATTATAATAAAAAGGGTGGCGCGCTCTTTATCGGCGTGACCAAGCCCGTAGTAAAGGCGCACGGCTCGTCTAAGAGAGAGGCGATTAAAAACGCCGTTCTTCAAGCGGTTAGTTACTGCGAAAAAGACGTGTGCGGACAAATTAAATTAGGGATTAACGGCGTTATAGGAGAATAGGCTGTAATGGAATTCGATATTAAAGGTATCGAGGAAAAAATCGGATACGAGTTTAAGGATAAAAATCTTCTCGTAAAAGCGTTTACGCACTCGTCGTACGCCTACGAAAACGGCGTGGCAGACAACGAACTAATGGAGTTTTTCGGGGATTCTATTCTAGAATTTTTCGTGACCGAGTGGCTTTATCACAGCGAAAAGGGCGACGAGGGCGACCTAACCCGTTCAAGAGCCGAAATGGTTGCAAAAACCCCCTTAACCGAGGCGCTTTCCTTGCTTGGCTTAGAGGATTATATCCTACTGGGTAACGGGCAAAAAAAGAGCCCAAGCCTAGACGAAAAGTTTTATTCGTCGGTTTTTGAGGCGCTAATTTGCGCCATTTATCTCGACGGTGGAATAGAGCCGGCTAGAAAGTTCATTTTAGACACGTTAATAAAAAATTATCTTGCCGACAAAAAAAGCGGTAAAATGCAAAAATTCGACGCGTCGGCAAAGAGCGAGTTTCAAGAATTCGTTCAAAAAAACAAACTTGGCAAAATAGAATATCAACTAATAAACAAACAAGGTCCCGACCACTCGGCAGAATTTTGCGTTTCGCTAGCGCTTAACGGAAAAATTATTGCAAGAGGAAAGGGAAACAGTAAAAAGACCGCAGAGGCGCTAGCCGCTCGGACGGCGCTTAAAAAACTAAAAGCAAACAAGGACGGTATAACAAATTGAACTTCGAAAAAGTAGAAGTGTACGGATTTAAATCCTTTGCAGACAAAGCGGAAATAAAATTCGGCAAAGGCATAACGGGTATCGTAGGACCTAACGGCTGTGGCAAAAGTAACGTTGCCGACGCAATCCGTTGGGTGCTTGGCGAACAGTCGGCAAAAAGTCTTCGTGGCTCAAGCATGCAAGACGTAATTTTTGCAGGCACTCAAAACAGAAAATCACTATCGTACTGCGAAGTTTCGCTATTCTTTGATAACTCCAACAAGATGTTTAGCCTAGATTACAGCGAAATCATCATTACCAGAAAACTCTATCGTAGTGGCGAGAGCGAATACTATATCAACCGCCAACCCGCAAGACTTAAAGATATAGTTGACCTACTACACGAGTGCGGTATAGGTAAAGAAGGCTATACTATAATCGGACAAGGCAAGGTAGAAGAAATTATGTCTGCAAAACCCGAGGACAGACGTATGATTTTCGAAGAGGCTACGGGTATCGCCAAGTTTAAATCTCGTAAAAACGAGTCGCAACGCAAACTTGAAAGAACGCACGAAAATCTAACCCGTTATACCGACATCTTATACGAAATCGAAAACCAGTTAGGCCCGTTAGAACGCCAAGCCGAAAAGGCAAGGGAGTTTAACGAACTATCTAAAGAACTAAAGTATCACGAACTAAATACCTACATAGCAAAAGTGGACGGCGTTGCAACGGCAAAAGGCAAAATCAACGTTAGAATAAAAGGTATCGACGAGCAAACGGCGTTAAGACAAAAAGAGTATAACGAGGCTCAAGTCGAATACGAAAAAATCTTTTCGGAAATAAACGACGCCGACGCCAAACTTCGTTCGCTCAACGACGAATTGTTAGAAAAGCGCGTAGGTATGGAAAAATCTACGGGCGCAAAACAGTTATTCGAGCAAAAGATTTCGTATTTAAATAGCCAAATCGCTAGAGCAGAGCAAGAGATTAAAGAAAATCTTCAACTTATTAGCGACTGCGAAGGCACGCTAGCTCAAAACGAGTCTGAACTCGAACAAATCAAAGTGCAATTAACCTCGCAAAGAGCTAAAGCCGATGAACTTAGCCGCAGACTACTTGCCGTTACCGAGAAACTCGCCCTAGGCGAAGAACTTGCTAGCGAAAACAGAAAACAAATAATTCAGTCAATCGAATCGCTTTCAGACGTAAAACTCAACAAGGGAACGATTAACGTAGAAAAACTCAATTTAGAGAGTAAACTCGAAGAACTAACTGCTAAACTCGACGCGCTAAGCGTTAAGAGGGACGGCGACTTTAATAGCAAGGATAAATGCGACAAGAGTATCGACGAGTTAGACAGAAGTATTTTCGACTGCAAAAACAACGTTACCGAAACGGAAAACGGTGTTAGAGAATTAAACGAGCAAATCGCAAAACTCGACAACTCGATTTATATTCTTAACTCCGCTTTAACCGCCTTGGTGACCAAAGAAAACTTCTATAAAGGACTAAAGGAAAGTTACGACGGGTATCAAACGTCGGTTAAACTTTTAATGAACAACTCTAAAACCAACCCCGAACTCAAAAAGAGAATAAAAGGCGTGGTTGCAGAGATAATTAAGAGCGACAAAAAATACGATATCGCCTTAGAAACGGCACTTGCGGCTGCGGCTCAAAACGTAGTAACTCAAACGCCCGACGACGCTAGATATCTAATCGAATATTTAACCAAAAACCGCCTAGGCAGAGCGACTTTCTTGCCTATTACCTCGGTTAAACCCCGTTCTAATTCGCTAGAAATTACTAGGGCGCTTTTCGATAAAGGCGCGCTAGGTATCGCTAACGAAATAGTTTCTTACGATATTCAATACGAAAACGTAATATCCAACTTACTAGGTAACACTTTGGTAGTCGACGATATTTCAAACGCTACCGAAATAGCAAAAAAATACCGTTTTGCATTTAAGATAGTTACCTTAAACGGCGAAATTTTAACCACTCAAGGCGCAATGTCGGGTGGTTCTAGAAGAACGGATACCGTGGGTATCTTATCGGGCGAAAGAAGATTAGAGGACACCGAAAAGGCGATTAACGAAAAGCGTGCCGAGATGGATAAAATCAAGGCGGAAAAAGCGTCTTTAGAGGCTAAGAGAGATAAGGGGCTAGACGAGTTGGCAATCCTAAGCGATATGTATAACGAGAAACGCCAACAACTTCTTTTAGAGAGAGAAAAGCAAGCGGTAGCCGAAAGAAGTCTATCCGAAATAGGCAGAGAAATAGAAATCACCACCGACCTAATCGACGAAGTTAAAGAAAAACTCGTTAAGATTAGCGCCGAATACGACGCCGCACTAACTGGTGGTGAACAACTAGAAAAAGAACGCCTTAACGCGTCAGAAAAAGCAGACAAGCAACAAGCCGAGTTCGACGCGCTAAGAAAAGAAAGAGATTCGCTTTCTGCCGAGAGTACGGATATACAAGTATCCATCACTCAATTAAAGGCAAAACACACGGCTATTCAAAGCGAAAACGAAAGGCTTTTAGCCGTTAAGTTAGAGGCGGAAACCAACAATAAAAACCTAGCGAAAAGTAACGACGGTGCAAAAAACATTATCGAGGAACTTCGCCTAGAACAAGAAAAGGTTTCTCTAACTAAAGAGGAGCAAGACTACATCAACTCTATCAGAGATAAAATCGACGGCATAGAGAACTTTAAGATAGGTCTTCGCGATAAGTTGAACGCAAACGGCGAAAAGAGGGAAGAACTCAACAACGCCCTTATAGAATTATCCGAGAAAAAGCACGAGGAAGAAATCGCTCTAACCAAAATCGACTCTGACTTAGAGTATATGGGACAAAGCATTTTCGAAGATTATCAAGAAACTTACGAAACGGCGCTCGCCGTTAAAGAAGAAGGTTACGACGCAACTCGTGGCGAGCAAGAAATTAACCGCATAAGAAGAAAGCGCTCGTCACTCGGCGCAATCAACGCGGCGGCAATCGAGGACTGCAAAGTCTTAAAAGAACGCTACGAAGAAATGCTAACCCAAAAAGAAGACTTGGAAAAGGCGGAAAAAGACCTAAAAGAAGCAATCGACAAGATTAAGAGCGAAATGCTTACTCAATTCGACGAAGGCTTTAACAAAATCAACGCAAACTTCCAAAAAATCTTTAAGGAACTATTCGGCGGTGGCAACGCAATGCTCGAAATGGACTATACCGACGTTGAAGACAGGTTAGAGGCAGGCGTTGAAATAATAGCGCAACCTCCGGGAAAGAAATTGCAAAAACTTTCGCTTCTTTCGGGTGGTGAAAAGGCGCTTACGGCAATCGCAATTTTATTTGCAATACTTAAACTTCGTCCAATGCCTTTCTGCGTACTAGACGAAATAGAGGCGGCGCTCGACGAGGCGAACGTAGATAGATTTGCAAGATACTTACAAAAATTCAGCCAAGAAACGCAGTTTATCGTTATCACTCACAGAAAGCCCACTATGGAACTTGCAGACTCGCTATTCGGCGTAACTATGCAAGAGAAGGGCGTATCTAAGATGGTGTCCGTAAAACTGTCCGACGTGGCAGACTTTGAGGCAGGCAAAAGCCTAGCGTAAACGGAGAATATATGGGCTTATTCGGTAAATTAAAAGACGTTTTATCCAAAACGCGCAACGGAATATCTGCAAAACTCACCGACCTATTCGCAAAAGATAAGATAGGCGAGGATTTTTACGAAGAATTAGAAGACCTTTTAATATCTTCGGACGTTTCGGTGCAAACGACTATGGAAATAGTTGACGAAATTCGAGACAAAGCCGTTGAGAATAAAATAAAAGACAAAGAATACGTTACCGAACTATTAAAAACCGAACTGTTTGAAACGCTGGACTACGCTGACAAAATAGAGATTAAATCTCCAGCGGTAATAATGGTCGTAGGCGTTAACGGAGTGGGCAAAACCACTACCATAGGCAAACTTGCAAGCAAGTTTATTTCAGAGGGGAAAACGGTCACCGTGGCGGCTGCGGACACCTTTAGGGCTGCGGCGTCCGACCAACTCTCCGTCTGGGCGGAAAGGGCAAAAGTTAGAGTCGTAAAGCACTCCGAGGGTGCAGACGCGTCAGCCGTAGTTTACGACGCTATATCTTCGGCAAAGGCAAAAAATACCGACGTCTTAATTATTGATACGGCAGGTAGATTGCACGTAAAAGCCAACCTTATGGAAGAACTTAAAAAGATGGATAGAGTCGTGCAAAGGGAATACCCCGACTGTAACTATTATAAATTAATAGTGCTCGACGCTACTACCGGCCAAAATGCCGAAAGTCAAGTAAAAGTGTTTAACGAGGCGATAGGTCTCGACGGTATAATCCTAACCAAACTCGACGGCACTGCAAAAGGCGGATTTATAATATCGCTATCCTACGAATTAGAAATTCCCGTATGTTTCGTCGGCACGGGCGAAAAAATAGACGATATAGCCGATTTTAATAGTCAAGAATTTATAGATGCTATGTTT
>JAFZIB010000073.1 GCA_017554545.1 Clostridia bacterium | reverse complement strand
CGTAATCTAATCCGAGTAGGCGTAATTTATATCTAACGTGTAAGGCGTTTGCCCTGTTTGAACGCTTGTTTACCTCGAATAGATTGTATCTTTTTAACGCCTCTTTTACGTTCAAATTGCCGTCTGAAAATATTTCTTCGTATGCAAGATGGACGTTTTTTGCAATCATTTCTATAGGAGAATTCACCAAGTTTTCGTACGAATAAACTTCGTCAATTCGTCCAAACGGAATCAAATTGTAACTCATTTTTTTACTTTCTTTTGATTCTGCGGTCGTTAAATTTTTTAAGATATTATACTTAAACACGTCTCTTACGTAGCAAAAAATCTTGGGACAATTCTTAAATTTACCGTCGATATTATAAAATAATCTTCTTAATAGAACGCCCTTTTCCATGCTTTCGTTGTCGTTATTTTCGCTAACAATAACGTAGTTTGCGTCGGCACATTCACTAGAAATCGTGTCGATTATTTCTTTTTCCGATTTACAATTATATACACTTACGTCGTAATTTTTATTGAACAAGTTGGGCATCTCCAACTTTAATTCGTCTATTTCCTCCCCCACGTTAGCGCCAACTATCGATATTTTTAGGCCGTATCCGTCTAGTCTTCCACACCACGAAATCGCCTTTAGAGCGACCTTATTTACCTCCGATAAACCGTGCAATAGCACGTGTATTTTAGAGCCCTCAACGTCGAATAACGGGTACTTATCTAAGAGTTGATAAACCTGTTTTTCGTATTCGTTTACACAATGTACGTTAAGCTCTCCTTTGTCTGCGGAATCTACGTAGATTGAAAAATCACTCACTTTACTAAATAAATATACGTTGATTTTTTCTTGGTCGCACGCTCTTAATTTAGTTAATTTTTCGATTAAACCAAGTGCATCGGATAGCACTTTATCCTCGTTATCAGATATGCAAAAATAGTGAACCTCTTTGTTTCGTATTCCCTTTATTCTAAGGTCGCATATTTCCTCTTCCTCGAAAATAAAGCCTTTCATATCGTCGCTAGTATTTGTTAAAGCGTTCTCATCCATGCCGGCAAACACTACGTCGCATTTGAGTCCGCGCAAGGTTTTTGCCAAACTAATAGAGCGTTCGTTATATTCGGAAAACACGAACATTGGCTTTTTTCGGATAGTCGCAAAATACATACGCAAGTCCGAAAAGCATCTAAATAAAACAGTTACTGCGGTTGCTGCCGATACTATTGGCAATAGCAAATGCAATAGTCCTCTTACGATTGTGTACGGGATTTCTAACGCTATCGTTCCCGTGCCCTGCTTAATTATTTGAGAAAATTCTAAAAAGTCGGAATCTATCGCTAGAACTTGAAGCGTGTGAACTAGGTTTCCTAAAACGCCCGATAGCCCGTCCACGTTCGAAATAGATAAGTAGGTCGGCAAATAGATTATAAAGGTCGCTAAAAATATTCCTACCATCACCACGACCATTCGTATCGTGCTAATCTTTTTATTAAAGAATACGTAGGTAGAAAACAATATTGATGCGAGAGATATTATTAAGCATATAATCCACAACATAAAGCTCTCCTTATAAAACGTTGCAATAAATTGTCTTTATATATAATGTATATATTATATTAATTATATCATAGTAATTACTTAAAGGCAACACAAACTTTAGAAAATGAAAAGGCAATTACTGAGGCAAAAGACAAAGGCGAACTGATAGGCGTGATAATCGCCTTCTCGCAGGATACAAGCCTACCGTGGGCGACATTAAGAAAATACTACTGGAAAGCGCACTTGCGAATGCTAACCGAATTTAAAGAAGAATAACCAACGCGCTACAATGCAAAAACGACCGAGACATCGGTCGTTTTTTGGTGTTCCCACAGG
>JAFZIB010000072.1 GCA_017554545.1 Clostridia bacterium | reverse complement strand
GACTATGTATTTACATTTAAATTTTACATAAAAAATAAAGTAGTGTCAAGTTAATAACACTACTATCAATTACACTTAAAGGTTATCTTTTAGGTATTTCGCCCTCTACTTTCATGCCGGGATAACCTAATTGTCTAAGTCCCTCGTACACGCCTACGCACACCGAATTAGACAGGTTGAGCGAACGGAGTTCGCCCATCATAGGCAGTCTAACACACTCGTCGTAGTGCGCTTTTAACAAATCCTCGGGAAGTCCTTTAGTTTCTTTACCAAAAACTAAAAAATCGCCGTCTTTATAACTAACGTCCGAATGCACGTTTTTTGCTTTAGTGGAAAAAAACCAAAAGTTATTACCGTTATAATACTTTGCTAAAACTTCTTCTATTCCGTCGTAGTAAGTTATATCTAAGTATTGCCAGTAATCAAGACCTGCTCTTTTTAGGTATTTGTCGGAAACCTCGAAACCTAGCGGGCGAACTAAATGCAATTTACAACCCGTAACGGCGCAAGTTCTTGCTATGTTTCCCGCGTTTTGAGGGATTTCCGGTTCTACTAAAACTACGTTGAAAGCCATATTTTTTCTCCTTAGTATCCTGAATTAAAATCTCTATATATTCCCCTTCGTCTTGAGCCGATAAGGTGAAAATCTTTTTCTGATTTAACGTTTACGTTTACGATATCCGCTTGAGATGCACAAATTATATTGCCTCTTATATCGGATACCGAACTATATCCGCTACTAACGAGCGACATTGCCACTCCGTTTGCAAAAGCGCCTGCTCTAAGCATTATTTGTGGCATTACGGTATCCATTTTTTTAAATATACAACAAATCAAATCGGCGTCGCACAAAGCAAGCACCCTTGCCGATTCTGGAAAAAATAAATCCTCGGCTATAATAATACCGATTTTGCCCGCTCCCGTTTGATAAACGCGATAGTTCCCTCCGGACACAAACTCGCTGTCGTCAATCGAGTGAACCATATCGCTAACGCCTAAAATCTTGCCCTTTTCCGCTATTACCGCCGAGTGCTTAAAAACGCCGTATGTGTCGGTATCACAACCGCTTATTACCACGCAGGATAACTGCGCGGAAAGTTTGGCAACGTCGTGAAAATATTCCGTTTCGCCGGACAGTTCCTTTTTATAACTAACCAAACCAAGTCCGTTAAAACCAAACATAACGAGTTCGTTACCGCTAATTTTAGTTAGTTTATCTTGCCACACCGAATTAACCGAATATCCCGAAACCAAACACGTTTTCATTTAGCGCCCCCGAAAAAAGCAATCTATATCATTCTATTTATCGAGTTACTATTTTGTTAAAAAAGTGGAAATTATCTCTTTGGTTTTATCAAAATCTTCAGACGAGAAAAGTTGCATTTTCACGTCTTTTACGTTTGGAGCGCCCCTAAAATAATAGGAGACGAATTTTCTAAACTCTAAAATTCCTCGCCTTTCGGGATAAAAACTTCTTAAATTGTCTATATGTTGCAAAATAAATTCTTTTAGGGTGAAATCAGGTTGTTTGCCAAGCAATTTCGCGCAAATAAAGGGGTCCCCTAAAGCGCCTCTGCCTATCATTACGCCGTCTGCTCCAGTTTTTTCCATTAACTCGTCGGCGTCTGCCGTAGTAAACACGCCACCGTTTGCTATTACGGGAATTTTTACCGACTCCTTTGCTTTTTTAATTGCCTCGAAATCAACTTCGCCCGAATAGTACGCCTCTCTAACTCTGCCGTGAATAGTTATTAGTTTTGCTCCGCTGTCCTCTGCCATTACGGCGTATTCTCTTGCGACGTCGTCCCCCTTTTTTAAGCCCGTGCGGATTTTTACGGTTATGTTTTTACCGCTTTTTACACACTCTTTTATAATTTCAGACGCTTTTTTAACGTTGGTAAGCAACGCGCTGCCGTCTCCGTTTTTAAATACTTTAGGCACGGGACAACCCATATTTATATCTACTACTTGACAATCTTTAAGATATTCGCTTTCGCACGCGCATCTCATACTGTAAGGGTCTGAACCGAATATTTGTATAGCCGTTCTTTTTTTATCTTGACCGCAAAAAACCAGTTCGTCGTTCGCTCTACCGCCGTATAGTAAACCCTTTGCGCTAACTAATTCGGTAAAAGAAAGTCCATAGCCGGTTTTTAGGGCGACTTCTCTAAAGGGATAGTCGGTATAGCCAGCCATTGGCGCTAAAAATATATTGTTATCCGATTGATAACTGCCTATTGCAAGGGATTTTACTTTCATTTTTCATCCTTAAAGTAACTATTACAATTAAGTTTACCAAACAAGGCAAAAAATAGCAAGCGATTAAGCCTATCGCTCCCCCGTAAATATTAAAAGCAGGGTTTGATATCAATAAAACGCTGATTAATATTTTAGCAATAACTCCTAAACTTAGCGTTATAGGCGGAATGTAAGTTTTGCCGTGAGCAATTAGTATTGCGTTCTCAGTTTGGAGAAGCGACAACAACACCACGCCTAGTGAAGTAATTTTAATCAGTTCTATCGAGATAATTTTTTCTTGACCAGACAGCGAGTTAAATAAGAGTTTGACT
>JAFZIB010000071.1 GCA_017554545.1 Clostridia bacterium | reverse complement strand
GAACCTGTAAAGTAGAAGGTTGTGTAGATGCTGACGGCAACGTTTCTAAGGAAGTAATTGTTGATGAAGATTCTGCTCTTGCACACGTATATGTAATCACTAACGAAGTTAAACCTACTTTAACTACTGCTGGTTCACTCACTATCGAATGTTCTAGAGATTGTGGTTATAGCTACACTGCAGAACTTCCTGCACTTAACAGCGTAGATTACGATGAATACGTAATTAGCGAAAACGACTGTGCTAACGAAGGTTCTTCTAGATACGAAATCGACATCTACGACGAAGAAACTGGCGACTTACTAGTTGACAACTACAGCGTAACCGTTACTACTCCCGTAGTAGAACACGAAGGCGCTGAACCTCCCTTCATTAAGACTTGGGAATTCGGTGGCAAGACCTATACTGGTTACTACTGTGGTGCATGTAAAAAGATGATTATCATCAACGAGTAATTTTCTCCAACATAAACTGTGAAAACAGTGTATAAACAAAAACAAAGGCTTGGATTTATCCAAGCCTTTTTTTGTTGCGCTTATATATATCTATCTAAACGTTTTACAACGTGGTATTATTATGCTATAATAACCTTTGTTAATTTACTGTGAGGTTAGTTATGACCAAAGAAAATAAAATATTTAATCAAATTAAGGGTATGCCTTTAATGATTTTAGGCTGTATTTCCTATGCATTATCTACCATAATGTTCCTTGCACCAAATCAAATAATTGCCGGTGGTGTTAGCGGTTTGTCAGTCCTTATTAACTACCTAGAATCACGCATTCCTATTGGTATGATTTCTATTGCAATTAATATCCCTATTTTCCTACTAGGCTTAAAATACCAAGGCTGGAAATTCATTATAAATAGCATTATAACTGTAGCGTGTCTTGGTGTCACTACCGATATATTCGATATCTTCGTACCAATGATATCCGACAACCCCGTTTTAGCCTCTCTATACGGCGGAATCTTGCAAGGTATAGGAATAGGTCTATTTGTTAAATACGAATATTCTAGTGGTGGTACGGAACTTCTAGGCAGAGTAATCTCTAGATGGACAAAAAGCAGACTAAATATTCCGGTATGTGTTGGTATTTTAGACGCCGCAATCGTGTTGTTAGGCTCTATAATAACAAACAATCCTAGCAACCTTCTCCACGCCTTAATAGTCGTATTCGTAAGCACTAAGGTTTCCGAAATTGTAATTACTGGTCTTGAAAAATCTAAACTTTGCTTTATTATTACTGATAAAGGCGAAGAAATTTCAGACCTTCTTATCCACAATAGTCCGCGTGGAATTACTATGCTACAAGGTGAAGGAATGTACACCAAAAAAGGTCACGACGTTTTAATGACTTGTGTTAAAAAGCCACAACTTTCACAGTTAAAAAGGCTTGTAAAACAAATTGATTCGCACGCATTTATAATAATAAACGATTCGGTAGAGGTTCGTGGACAAGGATTTTTAGACCTAAACAAGGAAGAATAAATATTTAATTTTATCAAATTTTGTCTTAAGGAGAAAAGTTAATACTTTTCTCCTTTTATTATTGTCATTTAAGCGACGTAATACGGAATTAATCAACGCTTATAATAAGATTAACGTAATTTAATGCTAAAAACATTTAGGTAGTGTTGACAAAAACTTAATAAAGTTATAAAATAAATTATAATGAGGTAGTATATGGAAAACATAAACAAAAGTAGAGAAAATATTAATAAAATCGACGAACAAATTTCCAAACTTTTCGAGCAAAGAATGCAAGAAGTTGAGGCTATTGCTAACTACAAAAAAGAGCGTGGTATTCCCGTTTTCGACGCTGTTAGAGAGCAAGAACATCTAGCAAGTAGCGCGTCTAAAATTTCTAACGCTAAATTTTCCGGTTACTACGTTGATTTTCTAAAAAACGTAATGCGTATAAGTAAGGATTATCAAAACGCATTAATTAATGGTATGAAAGTCGTTTACGGTGGAGTAGAAGGCGCGTTTGCTATGATGGCTGCAAAAAAAGCCTTTCCTAATGCTGAATTCATACCTTGTACCGATTTTAACGAGGCGTATAAGGGTGTTGAAGAAGGCAAATACGATGCTGCAGTTCTTCCTATCGAAAACAGCTTTGCCGGCGACGTAGGCGTAGTTATGGACCTTGCGTTTTCGGGAACGCTATATATTAACCAAATTATAGATTTAGACGTAGTTCAAAACCTTTTGGCAGTAAAAGGTGCTAAACTAGAAAATATAAAAAAGGTAATTTCACACCCTCAAGCGCTTGCTCAATGCGACGAATTTATCAATAAGCACGCCTTAGAGGTTGAAAATTTCTCTAACACCGCGTTAGCGGCAAAATACGTTGCAAATCAAAACGACCTTACTATCGCCGCTATTGCCTCTGAAGAAACTGCTTCGCTATACGGATTAGAGGTGCTAGCAAATGGTATTAATTCCGCAAGGAACAATACTACTAGATTTGCGGTATTTACAAGAACTCAGAATCTTCCCGAAGAAACCGATAGAACGGGTAACGAACACTTTATATTGTTATTTACCACCAAAAACGAGGCGGGCGCTCTTGCTCAAACGCTTAATATTATAGGCGCGCACAATTTTAATATGCGAAATCTAAAGAGCAGACCTATGAAGGAACTCATTTGGAGTTATTATTTCTTCGTTGAGGCAGAGGGCAATATCAACACGGTTAACGGTAAAGAAATGCTACAAGAACTTTCAGCAGTTTGTTCAAGACTTAAACTCGTAGGAACTTATAAATAATATAAGGATTTTATAATGGTTATCAGGGTAAAAGTAAAAAACTCCAGTTATAACGTAATAATAGAAAAAGGCGTAATAAATTGCCTAAACGAGCATATCTCGTCTAACGGCAAAACTTTAGTATTAACCGACTCAGGTGTACCGCAAATTTATGCAAAAAGCGTTGCCGATAATTTTGCGTGTCCTTTTATTTACGTTCTTCCTCAAGGTGAACAAAGCAAAAACGTTAACAACTATCAAGCGATTTTATCGTTTATGCTCGAAAACGGCTTTACCAGAAAAGACAGATTAATTGCCGTTGGCGGTGGCGTAGTAGGTGACCTTGGTGGATTCGTTGCGTCAACCTATATGAGAGGTATCGACTTTTATAACGTTCCCACGACCTTTTTAGCTCAAGTTGACTCGTCAATCGGTGGAAAGGTAGCCATCGACTTTGGCGGTGTTAAAAACTCCGTAGGCGCATTTTATCAACCTAAAGGTGTGTTTATCGACACCGTCACTTTAGAAACGTTGCCCGATAGAATTTTATATTCCGGACTAGTAGAAAGCATTAAAATGGCTGCAACCAGCGACGCAAAACTGTTTGAATATATCGAAAATTGCGCGTCCGTACGAGAAAATCTTGAGCATATTATCTATAATTCGCTATTAATTAAAAAGGACGTAGTAGAAAAAGACGAAAAAGAGCACGATTTAAGGCGCGTGCTTAATTTTGGTCATACCATAGGTCACGCCGTAGAAAGTTATTTTAACGGTAAACTTTATCACGGAGAGTGTGTTGGCATAGGTATGCTTTGCATGTCGTCGGATACTGTTAAAGAGCGTATATATAAGTTATTAACAAAATTCGGCTTGCCAACCGAAGTACAGGCAGAGCCACGAGCATTATTAGATATTGCAATGCACGATAAAAAATCTATAGGTGACTTGGTGGTGGGCGTATATGTAGATAAAATAGGGGATTTTACCTTAACAAATCTAGATGTAAACGAAATTAGCCGTATCGTAGAGAGGTTTTTATGAGAAACGTTTTAGGTAACAACTTAACCGTAACGCTATTTGGCGAGAGTCACGGTGAGAAAATCGGAGCAGTAGTCGACGGACTTTCTGCGGGTATTTTAGTTGACGAAGAATATATTAAACTAATGCTATCTAAGCGCAGACCGAATGGCTTAACCGACACGGCTCGCGTTGAAACGGACGAATTTAGTATTGTAAGCGGTGTTTTCAACGGTAAAACGACCGGTGCTCCATTATGTATTTTGATTGATAACAAGAACGTAAGAAGTGCCGACTATAGCGAAAAATTAGGTCTTGCAAGACCTTCTCACGCCGACTATACAGCGCACGTTAAATACGGTGGTTTTGAAGACTACCGTGGAGGCGGACATTTCTCGGGTAGAATTACCGCACCTTTAGTTGCCGTTGGCGCGATTATAACCTCTGCACTAAACCAGATAGGCGTTAAAATAGGAACGCATATTCTCAGTTGCGCAGGCGTTTTAGATAGAAGTTTTTCTAACGTTTCCAGCGACATTGAATCATTAAAATCGCTAGAATTTCCCTTGTTAAATCAGGATGTAAGTGGCGACGTTATAAACGCAATTTTATCAGCAAAACAAAAGGGCGATAGCGTTGGAGGAACTACTCAAACGGCAATCGTAGGGCTACCCGTAGGCTTGGGTGAGCCTTGGTTTGATAGCGTTGAAAGCTCAATATCTCGCGCCGTATTTTCTATCGGCGGAGTTAAGGGAATTGAATTTGGACTTGGATTTTCGTTTGCAGATAAAAGGGCAAGCGAAGTTAACGATAGCCTGGTAAAAGTTGACGGAAAGGTAGTAACCTTAACTAATAACAACGGTGGTATTAACGGAGGAATTACTAACGGTATGCCCGTAATCTTTAATTGCGCCGTAAAACCTACGCCGTCAATTTCAATTAAGCAACAAACTTATAATTTTATAACAGATAAAAACGAAGAATTGCAAATTAAAGGAAGACACGACCCTGCAATTATTCGAAGAATTTGCCCCGTATTAGACGCTGTAAGCGCAATTGTGGTAGCCGACTTATTAGTGACAAAATACGGCACGGATTGTCTTTTAAAAGGCTTTTAATATGCAGTACGGACTAATAGGAGAAAAGTTAGGGCATAGCTTTTCAAAGGAAGTTCACGCATTAATAGGCGATTACGATTATCAACTTAAAGAAGTGCAACCCAAAGACCTAAAAACCTTTATTTTATCTAAGGGTTTTAAGGGCTTAAACGTAACCATACCATATAAGCAAAGCGTTATTGAACTACTAGATTTCGTAGATGAAAACGCACTTTTAATCGGAGCTGTAAACACCGTAGTAAATCGCGATGGAAAACTTTTCGGCTACAACACCGATTGCCTTGGTGTTAAGAGTTTAATCGACAAAGTAGGACTAAACCTTCAAGGCAAAAAGGTCGCTATTTTAGGCACGGGCGGAACTAGCAAAACGGTTTTTAGCGTCGTTTCAAATCTTGGAGCAAAAGAAATTTTAAAAGTTTCTAGAAGTAAGAGCGATACTTGTATAAATTACGAAGAACTGTATCTAAAACACTTTGACGCTGACGTAATCATTAATACTACTCCCGTTGGTATGTATCCAAACGTTAACGATAAACTGCTAGACTTAACCCGTTTTGACAAACTTGAGGGCGTGGTTGACGCAATTTACAATCCGCTACGAACCCAACTCGTTTTAAGCGCAAAAGAGTTAGGAATAAAAGCTGACGGCGGACTATATATGCTAGTCGCTCAAGCCGTTTACGCATACGGATATTTCTTTAATAAAGAGATAGATTCTAGCATAATCGACGATATTTACCTAAAGGTTTTAAGACAAAAACAAAACGTAGTTTTAGTGGGTATGCCGTCTTGTGGAAAGTCCACTATCGGTAAAATAATATCGCAAAACTTAGGTTTAGAATTCATTGACACCGACGAGATTATCGAGGCGGAAAAAAACCAGAAAATATACAATATTTTTGCTAATTTAGGCGAGGCTGAATTTAGAAAAATAGAAATCGAAGTCGTATCTAAAGTTTCGTTAAAAGTAGGTAAGGTTATATCTACCGGTGGAGGCGTAATTTTAAATAGCGAAAACGTTAAAAAGCTAAAGCAAAACGGAAAGATATTCTTTATCGATAGAGATTTAGAAAAACTAGTTGCAACTAACGATAGACCTTTATCTAACGATACTGACAAGCTAAAGAATTTATATTTAGATAGATATCCAAAGTATCTTAAATGCGCCGACGTAAAAATTGAAAACGATAGTCTAATCGACCAAGCAGTTGATAAAATAATAAAGGAATTATAGTATGAAAATTCTCGTAATTAACGGACCTAATATAAATATGTTAGGAATTAGAGAGCCTGAACTTTACGGAAAACAAACGTACAAAAACTTAATAGAGCAAATTTCGAACCACGCGGAGGAATTAGGCGTTGACGTGGATTTTTTTCAATCTAACACCGAGGGCGAAATAATTACCGCTATCCAAAGAGCGTACTTTAGCAACTTCGACGGAATAATAATTAATCCCGCAGCGTACACGCACACTAGCGTGGCTATTCTCGACGCGCTAAAAGCCGTTCAAATTCCAACGGTTGAAGTTCATCTAACCGACGTTGACGCAAGAGAAGATTTTAGAAAAATCAGTTACGTAAAATTAATTGCTAAAAAGACTATTACCGGTAAAGGTTTTAACGGATATTTAGAGGCGTTAGACTATTTGTGTAGAGATAAATAATGAAAGTAACCATTAGTAAGGGCAAAGTAAGTGGAGAGGTCATAGCACCTCCGTCCAAAAGTTTTGCTCATAGACAACTAATATGTAGCGCTTTATCGGGTAAAAAATGCACGGTTAAGGGCATAGTTGATAGCGAGGATATGCTCGCTACTCTAGACTGTCTAAAAGCCCTAGGATATACCTACCGAAAAACCGAAAACCAAGTAGAGTTTTTAGGCGAGCGTGTCGATAGTACGAGCGTTTTTAATTGTAGAGAAAGCGGTAGTACGCTTAGGTTTATGCTTCCCGTAAGCCTATGCTTTTGCGACGACGCCACCTTTTTAGGAAGTGAAAAACTCATTTCGCGCGGGATAGGAATTTATCAACAAATTTTTGGCGAAAAAGGTGTTAAGCTAACGGTGGGTAAAGACTGCGTAAAAACTCACGGCAGGCTAAAAAGTGGCGACTATAAGATTATGGGAAATCTAAGTAGTCAGTTCGTTACGGGTATGTTTTTTGCCTTGCCTCTGCTTAGGG
>JAFZIB010000011.1 GCA_017554545.1 Clostridia bacterium | reverse complement strand
GGCCGGGTTTTTTAGATAAGGCGTTTACGCTAAGTTACGACGACGGAGTTGCTTCGGACAGACGATTCGTAGGGCTTATTAACGAATACGGTGCAAAGTGTACCTTTAATCTAAATAGCGCCTTGTTTGGTAACAATAATTTTAAACCTCACGTTAGCGAGGACGAAGTTAAAGATTTATATATCGAAAATGGGCACGAAGTTGCAACTCACGGCAAAAATCATTACGTATTAACCGCCGTTCCTAAAGAGGTTGCAATCGACGAAATTATAAGCGATAGAAAATTTTTAGAAAACCTATTGCAAACGCCCGTTTGTGGACACGCTTATCCCAACGGACTTTACGACGACGCCGTGGTAGAAACCCTAAAACAATGCGGAATAGTGTATGCTAGAACGATAGAAAAAACTCACGATTTTAGTATTCCTACCGATTGGCTTAGACTCGCTCCTACCTGTCCTCATAGAGACCCCGAATTATTAAACCTTGCAGACGCTTTCTTAAAAGGTCCAAAATACGACCATAGATTTTTAAGTAAACCACTCTTGTTTTACGTTTGGGGACATACCTACGAGTTTGACGACTACGATAATTGGAACGTAATGGAAGAACTTTTACAAAAGGTTGGCAAACGAGACGACGTTTGGTATTGTACTAATATGCAAGTATATCGTTACGTAAAAGCGTACGAGCAATTAGAGTTCAGCGCAGATGGCTCTATGATTTACAATCCCACTTCAACCGACTTGTATTTGCGTTACTTTGGCAAGAACGTTCTAGTAAAAGCAGGTCAAACGGTTAATTTTGGCGATATAACCAAATAATTAATATAATAAAAAAAAGGACGGCTAAACAGCCGTCCTTAAATTTTTGCTTTTTTATTTGTTGGTAATAACGATTTTAGCAAGCGCAACTAAACCGGACGATATAGAGAAAATACCGCATAAAACGCTACCAGCGCCTAATTTAAAGTCGTAATACGCTTTGTAGATTTCGTCAACTATTGAGCCCGAAAAAGTGTTTAGAGAAACGAAAGCGAAAATACCAGCGGAAATAAGAGCGCCTGCGCAGATGTAATTAACAATTTTATTATCCCTAAAAAGAACTAAAAATACTACTGCAATGAGTGGCATAAAGAACGACATTAAAGAAAAGAAGTTGGTAGTTAAAATTTCGTTGGTATAAGTAATGCTTTCTGAGAATCTAGTAACTTCGGTAAAGCCGAAAGACGCTTGCAATCCCGTAAAGGAAAGTTTATCGCTTGAACCGGAAATTGTTAAGTCAACAAAAGCCTGGCCAACGAAAGCGGGAAAAAATATCATAGCCGTGGCAAGAACGCCCAAAACGGCAGATACGATTAGTAAGATAAAATTAAGGTTAGTTTTCTTTGATTTTTTAGCCATAAATGTTCTCCTATTTAGTCTCGCGTTATCAATATATTAACACGGCAGAGATAAGTTGTCAATATGCAGACTGTTAAAGGATTAAGACAAAAGAAAAAGTCGCCTAGGCGACTTTTTCTTTTTAAATATAGTTATTAATTTTTTCTAATTAAATCAACGGGTTTTTCTTTGGAAATTCTTAAGATAGGAATTAGCGAAGAAACTATACCGGTTAAAATACTGATTGCTACTATTATAACCGCTTGCCTTATGCCGAATATAGCAAAGTTGATGGTCATATTCATAATGTTTCTAATATAACTGTTAACGAAAATACAACCTATTGCCGCGGCACCGCAAGCAAGTCCACCGTTAATTAGCGATATTATAAAACTTTCGGTAAAGAACATTCTAAATATGTCGCGTCCGTTTGAGCCTAGCGCCCTCAATACGCCGATACTGTTTCTCTTAGAAAGAATACTAGTCGAAATGTAGTTGAACAGCATAAATATCGAAAATACTGCAAGCAAGATAGCCACGATAAAGAACAGATTAGAAAGTTGTTGTAACGAGCCCCTGTTTTCGTTTATGGTAGAGAGCATCGAGTTGTTGTACCAACCGTAGATAATGCCGGAATTACCGGTCATAGTTTTAGCAAGAGCGTTCGCCGCAAAATAACTTGAATTTAGTGGGGAAATAATTCTTGCGTATTCGCCTTGGTCGGTGCAAACGCCTAAACTTTCTAGCGCCTTTTCGGTGAGCATTAAGGGGTGGTTGTAATAAACGCCACGCTCTACCTTATGAATATCGTAGTTAACGTTAGTATATAAACCGACTACCTTAAAGGTGTGGTCAAAAGATTTATTGCTGTTAAGGTCTTTACGTCTAATCTTTATGGTCTTGTTTACGTTAGAGCCAAGCGCTCTAGCAATGTTACTAACTGTATCTTGCTTGGTATATTGACTGTATTCGTTGCTGTTAAGTGTGTCAATCATACCGCGCTTGTTGGAAATTGGGGTAGAAGTATTGCCCGATTCTCTAATTTCCTTTGCGTAAAGGTCTTCCCACATATCGGGGGTAATTAGCACTTCGTCGTTTTTAAGCGTTCTATCAACTGAGCCGTCGAAGAAATAAATATTTCTGTTTTTGGTTATAGCAGAAGTTTGAGTGTCGGTAATTTCTTCAAAGCCGTTTGCCTTATAGTCCTTAGTGTAATTGTAAAAAGCAGTAACGTTGTTAGAGGTAAGAGAAAGAGTTTCTTTGTCGGTTTTAATACCGGTGTAAACCACGCTATAATCGTTGCCACCCGCAAAATAAACGGTTTGTCGGTTGTTATATTCTCTCCAAGCGTCAACGTAACCTTCTGCAACGAACAGTTTTAAGTATGCGCTAGAGTGGATAATGGTTGCTAAATCGTTTGCCAACACGTAGGTGCTAGCGTTGGGGAAAGAGTCCTTTAACGAATCGAACTTTTTGGGTATTTCGCCACAATCAATAATGCCCGTTATGGTGTATTGAATAGGTGTTGATACGCCGTTAATTTCTTCGTAGTATGAGTTGTTAATATTAATTTTTGCACCTATCAAGTCGTCAACTTTAGTAATAGGCTTTCCACTAACGTTGGGAACGGTTCCCGCGGTTGCGTAGGTGTTAATCCAGTAGAAAATACTGTCTGCCAAATAACTAGAAATAGCAACCTCGCTAAACTTGGTTATGTTGGTGATAGGCTCTCCCAAATCGTTTACCATTTCAGAAGGCGAGTTGGGATATCTACCTTTAACAATTTTGTAGTTAAATCCGTTTTTGTCAATAACGTTGCCGCTAATTTCGTCTTTGCCGAACTCTATAAAGTCTTCAACGTAGTTGTAGTAATATTCCGAACCCGTTTTAATAGGCGCTCTACCCGACGCAGGCTCTAAGTCTTTAATAGTAGCGCCGTTAGATATACCGTTAACACTCCTGTCGTTGAACTCGTATAACGGACGGAAGTCTTGATGAGTTACCGAGTTAAGTTGCTTAATGGTTTGGTCGGTAATTCTAACGTAAGAATATTGGTCGTCGTTTACGTAGTTGCTGATTAGCGTTATAGACGGATAAGTATCCGATTTAATTAAGTTTGCAATGGCTCTGGTGTCGTCGTAAGCGCCGATAGTGTCAAAAACGCCAAAGAGTGCAAACGATATTACCGATAAAAGTATAGTCATTGCAAGTCTAAACGGCTTAACGCCCAGCGACCTAACGCCCAGACCTGCCGCAGACTTATATTTCATTTTACTATTTACGAATTTTACGGGGTGTTCGGGATGAACGACAGTAATCTTGGCTGTTGGAACTTTCTCTTTGCTAGAAATCTTATCGGTAAACGATATGTTCTTTTTCTCTCTAATCGCTTTAATAAGAGTTTCGGTTTCGTTCTTGTCGAGTTCTGCGCCTAGTTTTACTATTAAGTTGTCGTTGGCTTCAGAAAGATTGCTAACGATTTCCGTTTCGGTTAAAGTAACGTCTTCAACTAATTGACCGTCAACCAAACGGATAATTCTGTCGGCGTATCTTTCGGCAAGTTCTAAGTCGTGAGAAACAATTATAATAAGTTTATCTTTAGACAACTTTTTAAGAGTTTCCATAACTTGAATACCGGTTACGCTATCAAGCGCGCCGGTGGGCTCGTCTGCCATAATAATCTTGGGGTTTTTAATAAGCGCTCTCGCGATTGCAACCCTTTGCTTTTGACCACCCGATAGTTCCGAAGGCTTTCTTAAATTAAGTCCCTCTAGGTCAACTAACTTTAAGATTTCGTCAATGGTTTCCTTAGACGCTTTAATGCCTTGAAGTTCGTTTGCAATTTGAATATTTTTTTCAATGGTGTATTCGGGAAGAAGATTGTACTCTTGGAATATAAAACCTATAAAGGTGTTGCGATAACTGTCGTAATCCTTCGTAGAAAATTCCGAGAATTTCTTTCCGTCAATAATCATATCGCCACCGTCGAAACCGTCTAAACCGCCTACGCAGTTAAGTAAAGTGGTTTTACCGCAACCACTTTTACCGGTAACGAAAACTAAACCGGAATCGGGAAAGGTAACGCTTAACCCGTTTAACGCGTTGGTGTTACCACTTCTGGTGACGTATGTTTTAACAACGTCGATAATCTCTAGCATGTATAACCTCCGGATGCAAAAGCGCATCTGATAAATTATACCATAAAAGGCAAAATTTTTGCAAATAAATTTAATGCGTGTAAAATAAAAAATAAGCTATAGATAAAAATTTTTTGCATAGCAAAAAAGGTGGATAACCACCTTTTATCGGAGAAGGGTGCACAGACGCCGAGTCCCCTTCGTAAGCAAAAAAAAGAACGATATAAAAGCGTTCTTTTGAGTTGGTCCGCCTCCGGGGACTCGAACCCCGGACCCACTGATTAAGAGTCAGTTGCTCTACCAACTGAGCTAGAGGCGGATATGATGGCGACCAGTTAGGTCGCCATCTTGGTGGCTCATCGGGGAATCGAACCCCGGACACCGTGATTAAAAGTCACGTGCTCTACCGGCTGAGCTAATGAACCGCTATTAAGTTGT
>JAFZIB010000070.1 GCA_017554545.1 Clostridia bacterium | reverse complement strand
TGCTTGATAGTAACCGTTAGCGGTTTCTCTGTTTTGGAAGTAGGTGTCGCCATTTTGAGCAGTACCCTTTTGGATAGGATGCTCGGGGTTTAGAGCGCGTGATTTGAAATCTTTAACGTCTGCGTCAATGCCAACTTCTTCGCATATAGCGCGAATTTCAGCATAGTCGTCAGCCTCGTCCCAAACGTCAATCTTGGCAACTTCGTGGCTGGTTCTAAAACCGTCGAAAAAGTTTAAGAAAGGAACTTTAGAGCGTAAAGTTGCAAGGTGAGCAACTAACGCTAAATCCATAACTTCTTGAACTGACGAATCGCAAATCATAGCGAAACCCGTTTGACGGCAAGCCATAACGTCGGCGTGGTCGCCGAAAATGTTAAGAGAGTGCGCTGCAAGGGCACGAGCCGAAACGTGCATAACCATAGGCATAAGTTCGCCGGCGATTTTGTACATATTCGGAATCATAAGTAACAAGCCTTGGCTTGCGGTATAAGTAGTTGTCAATGCGCCTGCGCAAAGAGAGCCGTGTACGGCACCTGCCGCACCGCCTTCAGATTGCATTTCCGCAACGTGGATTTTTTGACCCCACATATTGGTTCTGCCGGCTGTTGACCATTCGTCTGCAACCTCTGCCATAGGAGAAGAAGGAGTAATTGGGTAAATTGCTGCTACTTCGCTGAAAGCATAGGCTACGTGGCTGGCGGCGGTATTGCCGTCAATAGTCAATTTTTTCATTATATAAAGTCCTCCGTATATAATATTAAATAATTTAGCAAATGGTATTATACAACATGTAACCGAGAATAGTCAATGCTAAAGCAAAAAAATTTTTAATTTTTAGTTAATTTTTAACAAGTGAAAGACCTAAACGGTTATTGTTTGTAAAATTCCTTGTATAAAAAGATTTTTTGTGTTAAAATTAAACGCGAAAAAGGTAAAAATATTCTACTAAAGGAACTTATGGCTCTATTAGAACTTAAAAACGTGTGCTTTTCTTACGATAAGCAAAGCCCCGTTATTAAAGACGTTAGTTTTGAGGTTCAAAAAGGCGAGTACGTTGCCGTTATCGGTCATAACGGTAGCGGAAAATCTACCATTGCAAGACTAATCAACGCACTTCTTAAACCCGAAAGCGGTTCTATTACCGTGGACGGTTTTTCGGCTTGCGACAAAAAGTCTGTTTTTGAAATAAGAAAGAGAGTGGGCGTAGTTTTTCAAAACCCCGACAACCAAATGGTTGCCTCTATCGTAGAGGACGACGTGGCTTTCGGTCCGGAAAATTTAGGAGTGCCTCGTGACGAGATTGCTAAACGCATAGATTTTGCTCTTGACGCCGTTGGTATGCAAGATTTTAGAAAAAGCGCTCCCGAAAGGCTTTCTGGCGGGCAAAAACAACGAATTGCAATCGCCGGCGTGCTTGCGCTTGCTCCAAAGATTATAATACTCGACGAATCTACTGCTATGCTTGACCCCGCTGGTAGAAAAGACGTTTTGCGCGTGGTCAAAAAGCTTAATAAAGAACAAGGCGTAACCGTTATTGCTATTACTCACTATATGGAAGAAGTTATAAGCGCGGATAGGGTTATAGTTATCAACGACGGTACTATTGAAACTATTGGAACTCCAAAAGAGATTTTCGCTAAGGCGAAAAGACTAAAGGAGATAGGTTTAGAACTCCCAACGGCTTCGTATTTGGCTAATAAACTTATCGAAAAAGGTTTTAGGTTACCAGCCGACGTTTTATCCGACGAGGATTTGGAGGAGGCGTTATGCAAATTATAGCAAAAAACCTCTCGTTTACCTACGGCAAACAAACCAAAGCGGTATCGGTAAAAGCCTTAAACAACGTAAATTTAACGATAGAAGAAGGCGATTTCTTCGGTATAATAGGGCATACGGGTAGCGGTAAATCTACCTTCGTTCAACACTTAAACGGACTTATTCGCGTAAACGGTAAAGAGGGCGAACTCAGAGTTGGAGAGTTTGATTTAGCCGACAAAAAATGCGACCTAAAAACCTTGCGTAGCAAGGTTGGTATGGTGTTTCAATACCCCGAATATCAACTTTTTGCTGAAACGGTTTTCGAGGACGTTGCCTTTGGA
This sequence comes from Clostridia bacterium, assembly GCA_017554545.1. GTDB lineage: Bacteria > Bacillota > Clostridia > Christensenellales > Borkfalkiaceae > UBA1259. The sequence goes on along the minus strand of JAFZIB010000070.1, from coordinate 1,923 downwards.
TTAAAGAGTTTTAACAAGGATATTTCTCAAAGTGAAATAGAATTAAGAGTTGCCGAGGCTATAACCACGGTAGGCTTGAACTATCAACGGATAAAAGACAAGTCGCCTTTTGAACTTTCGGGCGGACAAAAGCGCAGGGTGGCTATTGCGGGAGTAATAGTTTCTAGACCCGAAGTATTGGTTTTAGACGAGCCGGCTGCGGGGCTTGACCCGGTGGGCAAAAGAGAGTTTTTAAATCTTCTAAAAAGATTGCACTCCAGTTTCGTTAAAACTATAATTATCGTTTCGCACGATATGAATATAATATCCGAATACTGCAACAAAGTGGCTGTGTTCAATAGGGGCGAAATAGCCTTGGTTGGCACTCCCCAAGAAGTGTTTGCAGACCAAAATAAAATTAAGGAGTTGGGTTTAGAATTCCCACTTACCGCAAGGCTAAAACTAGCCCTTAAAAACAAGGGCGTAGAAGTGGGTGGCGACCTAACGGTCGAAGGTTTCGTAACGGCTCTATCTAAACTAAAAGAGGAGGGCAAGTTATGAGAGAAGTAACCTTCGGTCAATATTTTCCCTCCAACAGTTTCGTTCATAAAATGAACGCGTCTATCAAGATTTTGATAGTAATCGCCTATATAGTTGCCGTTTTTAGCGTAAAACAGTTTCATTTTTTGGGTTTTGGAATTTGTTTAGCCTTCGTAATCACGGTTACCGCCGTGGCTAAAGTGCCCTTTTTAAAAGTGCTTAAAAGCCTTAAGGCAATCATATTTTTTATAGTTTTCTCGGCAGTTTTACAACTGTTTTTCAACAAGAGTGGAACTCCTTTGTGGGAGGGCGGTTTTATTACCGACGAGGGCTTAAAATCTGCAATTTTCGTTTCGGTTAAGGTTTCGTTAGTAGTGCTTGGCGCGTCCATTTTAACGCTGACGACTTCGCCTATCGAACTTGCCGACGGTATTGAAGTGTTGCTTTACCCCTTAAAAATCGTTCGCTTTCCCGTGCACGAATTCGCCCTTATAATGAGTATCGCGCTAAGGTTTATTCCTACGCTTATGGAAGAAACGGATAGAATTATAAAGGCACAAAAGGCAAGGGGTGCTGATTTTGATAGTGGAAATCTTTTTAAGCGTGCAAAAGCGCTTATACCCGTGCTTATACCTCTGCTCGTTAGTTCGTTTAGGAGTGCCGACGAACTTGCCGACGCTATGGACGCAAGGTGCTATGCAGGTAGCAAAAACCGAACTAAATTTAAAAAGAGCGTTATAACTTGGCGTGATTTAATAGGCTTAATTATTACTGCGGGGCTAGTGGTTGCCGTTGTTTATTGCAACGGATTTTATATCTTTCCGGCGGTGTTTTTATGAGAATTAAGTTAGTAATTTGCTACGACGGAACGAATTATAGCGGTTGGCAGATACAAAACAACGCCGTTAGCGTTCAAGAAGAAATTGAAAAAGCGATTTTTACACTAACTGGCGAAAAGGTGAGTTTAACGGGTAGCGGAAGGACGGACGCAGGCGTTCACGCGCTTGGCCAGGTGGCTGATTTTAGCGTGCAAAACAGTTCTATTCCACCCCAAAATTTCGCCAAGGCGCTAAACACCGTTTTGCCAGTAGATATCAAGGTTTTATCGTCTTGCCAAGTGGCTGACGATTTCAATTCAAGAAAGAGTGCCAAGAAAAAAACTTACGCATATTCTTTTTACCTTTCAGACGTGGAAAATCCGCTTAAAGAAAGATACGCTACAAGGCTCTCTGGTGAGCCTGACTACGTGCTAATGCAAAAGGGGCTTGACTTGCTTGTTGGCGAGCACGATTTTAAAAAGTTTAACGCCAGTAAAAGTGGCGCTAAAACTACCGTTAGAACAATTTATTCGGCACAACTTGTTCAAACGCCTATCGGGTTTGATATAGAAGTTTGTGGCAACGG
>JAFZIB010000069.1 GCA_017554545.1 Clostridia bacterium | reverse complement strand
CGAGTCCCTTATGGTGTGCCAAATATACCCAAGTAGGTTTTGCTACTTGGGTATATTTTGATATGTTGAAAAGGGGCTCGAACGGGTAGGAATCGGCAACTTAAAAGCTGGAAAAAAGCGAAATAGTTGCCGATGAAAGGTGGTTATCCACCTTTCACTACACAGGCGTGATAGTAAGGCAAAGCCTTACGGAGCGAGTCCCTTATGGTGTGCCATTTTTTGCCCAAAACGATAAGTTTTGGGCTATTTTTTACCCATTTTTTTAATTATCACTATCTTAATTTCGCTGTTCTAACCTCGTGGGTTAGAACAAAATGTATCTTTTTTATAGTATTAATACTAAAAGTGCAAAACGCCAAAAACGGCTTGTTCTAACCCCTGTTCTAACTGGGCGTGCATTTTCCGTTTTATTTTATTCAATTGTAAGAATATCTAAAAAACCGGTAATATCAAAGACCTCCATAATGCTATCGTTTACGCCGGTAAGTTTCATAGAGCCTTTTGTATCAAAAGCTTTTTTTTGCAATCGGTTTCGTATGCTCTTAAAATCTCTTGTAGTGCATTTTTTACGCATCAAATAAAATTGTCGTGTTTGCTAACAAACATTATATATAAATAAAGATAGGAAGAAACGGATTTGTTCTAACCTGCGGGATTTAGGCGTTTTATAAAGATAAACAAAGATGGCTATTGTTTTAACAATATGGTGTACTAATAAAAAAGGGAAGAGAAGTTTTATCTCGTTTTTTAGTGCTTATTGTATAAATCTGTTTTCTAACTAAAAAGGCTTGCTTAATTTTGTCGAAAGGTGTAGAATATAGGTATGTTTAATACTCAACATATTCTTTATATGGTTATTTCCGCTATAATTAGCGCAGGCTTGCTAGTTTTTTTTGCTTTGCGCGTTAAAGAGGAAAAGACCAAAATTCAAATTCTAAAAATATTTGCAATAGTTACCGTAATTATCCACTATAGCGACCTTTGGTACGGATTTTTTGCAAACGGGGGAGAGGAAACGATTTCCAGCACGCATATTCTACCCGTATATCCTTGCAACGTTATGATGTGGTTGCTATTAGTGGCTAGTCTTATAAAAAACAAAAACAGTCTTGCTTTTAGGGTGATAGCAGAGTTTTGTTCCTTTGGCGGAATAGTGTGCGGTTTTATAGGCATACTTTTAAACGCCAACTTCGACGCAAATCCCACCTTAGCCGATTATTACGTGCTTAAGGGTATGCTCAGTCACTCGACGATGTTATTCGGTTGTATATACTTAATAGTCGGAAAGTTTATAAAAATAAGGGTATTTAACGCGCTCAGCATTACCTTGGGGCTTGCAACCTTCGTAGTGTGTGGTTTGTTGGTAAACGGGCTATACTCTCTATTCGGTATGGAATCGCCCGACGGTATGTTCTTAAATTCAAACCCCTACTTTCCCGTGTCGCCTATACTATTAGGTCTAGTTGCGATACTATTTTTATTCGGAGTGCTTGCCTTGTACGAGAGGCGCTTGCCATTAGAGGAAAGATGGTATTATATATTAAAGAAAAAATTTAAAAAATAGTTATACAGAGGAAAAATTATGAGAGATTTGTTTTTTAAGTTGTTTGAAATGTCGCACTTTAATACCGGCATTAAAATCCTCCCCTTTTCAGTTGCGCATATAGTATATATTTTGCTAATTGCCGGCGCAATAGTGGGTTTATATTTCGGTTATAGAAACAAAAACGACGAGAAAAAAGATAAATTACTTGGAATTTTATCTTACGCAATTACCATTTCTTATCTTTCAGACTTTTTCGTTCATGAATTCGTTTACGGCGGATTAAATATGGACAAACTTCCTTTCCACATTTGTACCGTATTATGTCCTATCGTAGCGTTTACGCAATTTAACGCCAAATTTAAGAAATTTCTTGAGCCCGTAACTATGCTTGCTATCGTTGCGCCCTTAATGTATCTTTGCTATCCCGCTAGCGTTGGCGACGGCGAGCCTTGGTGCTACCAAGCCGTTCAAACTATGTTCTATCACGGAACGCTACTTGCTTGGGGCATTTTAAATATTGCGCTCGGCAAGGTAAAGCCTAATATTAAAAAGTCCTACTACGCACTTATTTTATTGGTTGTTTTAACTCTTTGGGCAAAACTTGGCAATATTTTACTCGAACACAACTGGTTCTTCTTAAACGAAGACGCTTTCTATATCGGTCTTGTAGAGGGTGGAATTATTCCCAAGTGGTCGCTTATGATTATCAATCCTATCGCGTTCTTCTTGGTAGTTCTTGCGGTTTACGGTATTTACTACGGCGTTTGCGCAATAATTACAAAGGTTAAAAAAGCGTAAAAACAAACGAAAACACTCTTAATTTTAAGGGTGTTTTTTTAATTAAATCTAAAAAAATTATTTATACTAATATAATTTATGGTATAATTAAATTATGAAAAAAGTATTAGTAACGGGCGCGTATGGTGGCATAGGCAGAGCCGTCGTAAGCACCTTAAAAAAAGAGGGCTATTTCGTTTACGCTCTAGATAAAAAGGTCGGCGAAAAAGAAGATGGAGTTTGTCCCGTGCAGGCCGATATTACCGATTTAGAGAGCGTGCGCAAGGCGTACGAGCAAGTTAAAAACTCTACCGACGAATTATACTCCATACTGCATTTTGCAGGGATTTACAACCTTGACTCGCTTATTGAAATGAGTGAACAAGACTTTTTAAGAGTGTACGACGTAAACCTTTTTGGTGCGTACAGAATAAACAAGACCTTTATGCCGTTGCTAAGTAAAGGTGGTAAAATTCTAATAACTACTAGCGAACTAGCGCCCTTAGACCCGTTGCCCTTTACGGGCATTTACGCGCTTAGTAAAAGCGCTTTAGACGATTACGCATACTCGCTACGCATGGAATTACAACTTTTAGGCGTTTCTGTAGCCGTTTTGCGACCGGGCGCAGTAGATACGGGTATGATTAGCGTTTCTACCAGCAAATTAGATGAATTTATAGCAAAAACCAGCATGTATTCGTTTAGCGCAAACAGGTTTAAAAAAATAGTAGATAGGGTAGAGGCAAGAAAAATCCCTCCGCAAAAAATAGCCGAAAAAACGAATAAAATTATTTCTAAATCTCGTCCTAAGCAAGTTTATAAAATCAATCGTAACCCTTTGCTTTTAATCTTAAACCTGTTTCCTCGCAGTGTTCAGACGTTTATTATTAAAAAGATTTTAAAAAACTAGTTCGAGCATACTAAAATATGGTAAATTCCCAAAAAAGTATGGTAAAAATGAGCGATTTTTTTTGCATTTTGACCTTTTTTTGATAAAACGCTTGTAAAAAAAATTTTTTCAAGTTATAATATGTGAGCGAGAAAAAAAGAGAGGGAAAAATGAAAAAAAGTTATTCGTTATCCACGCTACAAAGATTGCCCACTTACTATCATTATTTAAAGGGGCTTAGCGATTCAGTAAAAACTATATCTGCAACGCAAATTGCAAAGGCTTTAGGCCTTGGCGAAGTTCAGGTTAGAAAAGACCTTGCCGAAGGTTGTGGCGAGGGCAGACCAAAAGTTGGATACGACAGAAAAATTTTAATAGAAAAATTAAAAAAATATTTGGGTTGTGGGGTTAACACCACTCCGTCTATCATTATCGGAACGGGTAAGCTCGGCCAAGCCCTTATGGGTTATAAAGGCTTTGACGACTACGGCTTAAAGATTCTTGCAGGTTTCGACGTTCGCGAAGGCGTGGTTGGAAACAGAATAGGCGACAAAGAAATTTATCACGTTTCTAAAATAGAAGATTTCGTTAAAACCAACCAAATTAAACTTGCTATTTTAACCTTGCCCGACGTTTACGCGCAAGAGATGGCAAACGTTTTGGTTAAAGCGGGGGTAGAGGGTATTTGGAATTTCTCTCCTGCGCACATAACTGCAAAAAAAGACGTGGTAATCCGCAACGAAAACCTAGCGGCGTCGCTCGCTATTTTATCTAGACAGATGGAAGACAAATCAAACAAGGTTAAAGATTAAGGTTTTGCCCGAGGAGGCAAAGCCTTAAAAAATGCTTATAAAACTCACGAGGCAAAAAATGAAGAAATTCGACACTAAAGTGCAAAGTTTAAAATACAAAGTGCTAAGGGAAGTGGCAAGACACGCCTGGGAGGACAAGTTAGACGAATCGTTGCTTGACATTCCTAAAATTATAATCCCGACCCAAACTCCCACTATGCGTTGTTGCGTTTATAAAGAGCGCGCAATTTTAGCCGAAAGAATTAAACTTGCAATGGGTGGCGACGAGAACAACCCGCACGTTATTCAGGTTATAGATATTGCTTGCGACGAATGTCCTATCGGCGGTTACGAGGTTACCAACGCGTGCAGAGGTTGCCTTGCTCACCGTTGCGAAAGAGTGTGCAAGTTTGGAGCAATAACCTTTGACGAGCATCACGTTGCGCATATCGACAAAAGCAAATGTAAAGAGTGTGGCGCTTGTTCTAAAGTTTGCCCTTATAGTGCTATTAGGAACTTTAAGCGTCCTTGCGAGACCGCTTGCAAGATTAAGGCTATTTCTACCGGCGAGGACAGAAGCGCAAAAATCGATTATAGCAAGTGTATTTCTTGCGGTGCGTGCGTATATCAATGTCCGTTTGGCGCAATAAGCGATAAATCTTACATAGTATCGGTAGTAGAGGCGTTAAAAAACAGTAAAAACAATACCGAATACAGAGTTTATGCAGTAGTTGCACCCGCAATTTCCAGCCAGTTCAAATACGCTAAGCTAGGTCAAGTAATATCTGGTCTAAAAAAACTTGGATTTTACAAGGTGGTAGAGGCTGCGCTCGGCGCAGATATGGTAGCAGAAGAAGAGGCTAAAGAACTTGCCGAAAAAGGATTTTTGGTTAGTTCGTGTTGTCCCTCTTTCGTTACCTACGTAAAAAAGGCGTTTCCACAACTGCTAGAGAACGTATCGTCAACCCTTTCTCCAATGGCTACCATAGCAAAGCACTTAAAACAAAACGACCCCACGGCAAAAGTGGTGTTCGTAGGGCCTTGTACGGCTAAAAAGGGCGAGGCAGAAAAAGAAAGCGTTAAACCATACGTGGATTTGGTTATAACCTTCGAAGAATTGCAATCGTTATTCGACAGTAAAGACGTAGATATAACCACTTTAGAAGAAAGCAAACTTAACGACGCATCAATCTTTGGCAGAACGTTTGCGCGTTGCGGAGGATTAAGCGAGGCTGTGAAAGAAGGTCTTAAAGAATACGGATACTCGGATTTTGAACTTACTCCTGCAACTTGCGACGGCATAGAGGAGTGTAGAACTGCGTTACTTAAAAAGAGTAAGGGAGTATTGCCTGCCAACTTTATAGAAGGTATGGCGTGCACCGGAGGTTGCATTAACGGTGCGGGGTGTTTAACTCACGGAGAAAGAAATAAACTAGACGTTGACAATTACGGCTCGCTCGCAAAAGAAAAGAGCATTAAAGAGGCTGTATCTCAAACGAAAAAGTGCAATTAACAATTAAAACACACTGCAAACGCGGTGTGTTTTTGATTTAAATACAAACTAAAAAAATAAAAAGTATTTACATTAGCATCAAAAGGGGTTATAATTAAATATCATAGCGTATAAAGAATTTAATCAATACGCTTTAGGAGGAAAAAGTTATGAAAAAATTTTTTGTAACAATACTTTCGGCTGTTTGTTTGCTTTCATTTGCAACCTTTGGCGTTGCTTGTGGCGGTGGTGAGAATCCCGGCGGAACAAACGCAGCGGAATACGTAGAGAATAAGGCGTTAATAGTTCAAAACTATAACGATAAACTAGAGTCGTTAAAAACTCTAACCTTATTTAAGGGTTCAGACCTGAATTTTTCGGAAGAAATTGCGTCTATTTTTAATCAAATAACCTCTATCGACAAGAAATTCGACGCGTCGCTTAGTGTTGGTTCGTTCGACAGTGCAATTCCAGAAAATCCCACGCTATCCAAATTAGGTTCGGTAAGTGCGGTGTTTAAGGATGGAGAACTCGACCTTATTAAAACAACCCAAGGTCAAGGTGGAATGCAAGAAATTTCAATGAGCGTATTTATTGACGGCGACAATTTATACGTAGCACAAGTCGAAAAGACTGGTGCAGTAGAAATGATTGCAACCTTACCGTTAAACTACATTAATCAAATGCTTGAAGAAAAGGCTGGTATCGGCCCAGACACTATCGTTGACGTTCCCTTTATATCTAAGGCGTTATTAGGCGACGAAACTGCTATTGCAACCTATATCGATATGATTCCACGCCTTGACGTAGAAGATATCGAATACGATTCTACCACCAAAGAACACAAAATAAAATCTACCTACTACAAGGAAATTTTATACGCAGTAATCGACGTTCTTCCCGAAGATTTAATCGAAGGCGTTTCACCTGCAACTCTTAAAACCGCGGCAGGCGGAATTTTAGATAATTTAGGCCTAACAACTTCTATTAAAGTAACTAGCGACGACAAGGTTGAAACGACCTTCTCGATTAAGCCCAACGAAACGTTCTTTGATATGATTTACGAAAACGCTTACGCAAATAGCGACCCTGCTCAAAGACCTATCAACGAGGTTGCCTTAGAATTGTTCGTTTCAGAGGCTAAGACGTCGATTAATCTAGACGTTAAAGGCGCTATGATTGAAAAGGCTAAACTCTACGCCGAGGTTGCTGGTAGCGAAAATTCGATTTCTACTAAAACGGATATAGACGTTAAAATTTTATTAGACGAAGAAACTATTAGTGGCAATCTTGAGTCGGCGTACTCTGTGGACGAAGACTTTAACGTTAACGGCTCTTTGGCAGTGAAAGTTAACGCTGGTGGAGTTAAGGCGGACGTGGACGCTTCGTTAGTGGCAAGTCCAACTGCAATTAACTGTGATTTTAACGTAAACGAATTGGTTATTGATGAGTCGTCTAACGAGTGGTATGAAGAATTAGAAGGCAACGTTAGACCTTTAAACGCTACTTGCAATATGGAATTTGGCGCTAACTTCATTACAGGCGCGTTTGAGGGTGTTATAGATGTTGACGTAAACGACAACCTAGAAAGAATTGACGGCTCGGAAAAGGAATACCGTTCCGAAAATATTGATATCACCTTAAAAGGTAACATGCTAGACTTCTTGGGAAAAGCAGAAAAAGTTCCTATGGAAATTGACGTAAAACTAATTTCTACCCTTACTCGCTACAATCAAAACGGAGAACTTGTTGAGACCAAAGCGGGAGGAAGAATAGACGGCTACGCTAAGGCTACTAACGTTGAGGACGGCAAAACCGTTATCGACGGTGCTATTGAAATGATAAGTCAAGGCAAACAAGAAATTGACGAGGCTTACGCTGCAAAACTCGTTCTTGAGTTAACTGAACTCGGCGACGAATATCAATTTGCCGTTTCAAACGAGATTAAATCTATCGCTAAAAACAACCTAGACTACGCTAGAGTTTTAGGTGAGAACAAACCACTTCCACAAGCGGTGTACACGGCGACCTACAACGCACTAGAAGATTTTATGTCAAGACCACAAACGGTTACCAGTGGAAACGTTTCGTACGCAGTAGAAATTAATAAGGGCGTTTTTGCAGTAATAGAGTATTACTACGACATCGATTCTGGTTTTACTTATATGAAAGACGAACGAGTATATTTTGCATCTAACCCTATACAGATAGCAACCATAGGTTATGGAATCAATATTATAGATTAATTACCGATTAAAAAATTAAAGCCGTTGCATATAGCAACGGCTTTTCTTTTGTCTTTGGAGTGGTTTTAATAAAAAATTTACTTATATTATAATTTTGTACAAAATTCGACAAATTAAATGCAGATTAAATGGGGCAAAAAAAGTCAAAAAAAGGCGAATTTTATAATATTTAGTCATATTTGTACAAAAATAAATATTTTTGCACGGAAATTCGTTCAAAATTGTTGCTTTGTGGAGTTAAAAGTTGTAAAATATAATTATAACTAAATAGGAGGGGCGTTATGCCGAAAAAGACAGTTTATTTATTACAAGATACCGAAGAAGTTAACCAAGCACTAAAGAACGATTTTACTATGGACGGAGAGTATCAAGTAATAGGGACTGCCACCGACGGGATTAAAGCCGTTGCGGAAATTTTAGATAAGCGTCCCGACGTGGTTGTAACCGAACTAGTCGTTGCAGGCTACGACGGGCTTTGCGTTATTAACAAGGTTAAGGAGGCTAATAAAAACCAAAAGATTATAGTTTTAAGTTATTTGTGCGGGGAAGAAATCGTGGGCAAGGCAATGACGCTCGGCGCAAACTATTTCTTAGCAAAACCTTATTCGTTCGACGTGTTAAAACAACGCATAGGCGAAACGCTAGAGGCGTCGAATAAAACCGTTAAAAGCGAAACGGGGTATAGTCTGCATAAGATAAGTTTAGAAGAAAAGATTAGTAAAATCTTTATTAACGTTGGTATTCCTCCGCATATAAAGGGGTATTCGTTCCTTCGAGAAGGGGTTAAGATGGCGGTAGAGGACCCAGCGGTTATAAACAACATAACCAAAAAACTATATCCGTCTATCGGCGAGAAGTATCAAACCACCGCAAGCAAGGTAGAGCGTGCTATACGCCACGCAATAGAGGTTGCTTGGAATAGGGGCAGGATAGAAACGATAAATAATATACTAGGCGTGCGCGCGTACGTAGGTGCAGAAAAACCCACCAACGGCGAGTTTATAGCGCTCGTTGCCGATAAAATGCTACTTGAACAAGGCTAAAAACACAAGCGAGATAATATCTCGCTTTTTTTCGTTTAAGGGACTTTTAAATTTATTTGCAAACTAGGAGTTAAAAATGATATAATAAAAAAAACAACGTAAAAGGTAAAGTCAATGGAAAAATCACGAGAGGAAAATATAATAGATTCTCAAAAGGGGAATAAAGACGAAAATCATTTTACGCATAAAATCGCCACAGAGGCGAACAAAAAAAGGCGCAGGGCTTTTTTAGAAAAAATGATAGGTCTTTTATGTGCTTTTCTTCTTGTGGGAAGTATCCTTTCCTACGCTATAATAACCAAAGCGACGGCGATAGACTATCAACTAAGTTCCGACGGCAGTTATTATATAGTAGAAAGTGTGAGCAGATACGTTAGCAGAATAAGCGTTCCCAAAAAACATAAGGGACTACCCGTTAAGGAAATAGGCGATTCGGCATTTCAAGGTAGAGACCTTCTTAAAAGGGTTAAAATTCCAAGCACCGTAACGAGAATAGGGCAAAAGGCATTCTTCGGGTGTAATTCCTTAAAAAAAGTAGAAATTGAAAAGGGCTTAGAGGTTATAGGCGATTACGCTTTTGCTTGCACGAGTTCACTATCGGAAATTTATTTGCCGGATAGCGTAGAGCAACTTAGTATGGGCGTGTTTAGTTTTTGTAATTCGCTAAAAGAAGTGCGTTTGTCTGAGGAACTAACGGATATAGGAAGCAATGCTTTTTCAGATTGTACTTCGCTAACTAACGTAAAGATACCGGATAGCGTGACGATTATAAATCAAAACGCTTTTAACGGGTGTAAAACCTTAAAAAATGTTGTTATAGGTAAGGGTGTTACTCAAATAGGAAAAGGCGCGTTTTACAATTGTAAAAATCTTATAGAAGTATTGAATTATAGCCGATTAAGCAACGAAACTATATCTGAAACGGGGCTAGACGCTGCACTTTGTATTCACAACGGGCAAACGAAAGTGGAAAAAGCAAACGGGTTTATGTTTATAACCGTTGATGGAGAGAACTATCTGTTCGACTACGAAGCAAACGATAGGCGAGTGGTTTTATTGAAGATCATCCCCGTGGGAAGGACGATTTTGATCGGCTTTCCTCCGCTTTCCTGCACGACGATCTTCATTCAGCAT
>JAFZIB010000068.1 GCA_017554545.1 Clostridia bacterium | reverse complement strand
GGCGTAGTAGAGGACTGCGTTAACAGTGTTGGCGTTGACCTTAACACCGCGTCGGTTAGCCTATTATCCTACGTTGCAGGGCTTAATAGCGGTATAGCAAAAAATATCGTTGAATACAGAAAATCCCGTCCGTTCAGTTCGAGAGCGCAACTTTTAGAAGTTAAAAAACTCGGCGAAAAGGCGTATTTGCAATGCGCAGGCTTTTTGCGTATTCAAGGCGGAGACGTTTTAGACAACACGGGCGTTCACCCCGAGTCGTATCCTGCAGTAGAAAAACTTTTAGAGGCGACCAACTATACGATGAATGACGTTGCAGACGGCAAGGTTTCAAACATTAGAGAAAGAATAGACAAAATAGGTTTAGAAAAGGTTGCCGCCGCTTGTGGCGTGGGCGTTCCTACTCTAAACGACATAGTTGCCGAACTGTTAAAACCCGGCAGAGATATCCGTGACAGTCTGCCCAAGCCCGTTCTCCGTAGCGATTTAATGGATTTATCCGACCTTAAGGCAGGTATGGAGATTACCGGCACGGTTAGAAACGTAATAGACTTCGGCGTGTTCGTAGATATAGGCGTGCATCAAGACGGATTAGTGCATATTTCCCAAATTTCCGACGGATATATTAAGCACCCCTCCGACGTGTTAAAGGTTGGACAGGTTGTTAAAGTAAAAGTTTTAGACGTTGACGTGGTTAAAAAGAAAATTTCTCTTACTATGAAGACTTCGGACAATCCTACGGGAATAGCAGGCGCAAACAGAAAGACCGATTTAGAGAGAAAGCAAGGCAGAATTGAAGCCAACAAAAATCGCGAAAAAAAGGCGCAAAGCAAGGAAGATATGTTGGCAATGCTTTATAAAAAGTTCGGTAGATAACTCCGTATCGCAGGGTTAAAGGTCAAAAAAAGGCGAAAAACGCTCGGTTTTGCTGCAAGCAAAGTCAAAAGCGGGGTAGATTTATTGACAAACTCCTTAAATGCGAGTAAAATAAAATCACTTATAAGATTTTTGGAGAAAAAAATGAAAAGATTTTTAAAACTAATGGTTAACGCCGTTGCCGTTTTAATGATTTCGGTGGCTTGTTTATCTCTTACTGCTTGTGGAGAGGACGTTAAAAACGCTAAACTCGAATTGCAAATATACAATCACTCGGAGGCGGCGTTCATTGACGACAACTATTCGTATATGAACGTGGACCTCTACGCTCATCTCGCGCCCAAGACTTGCGAGGCTATGGTTAAGTATATTAACGAAGGTTACTATAACGACGCTATAATTTATCAACTAAACAACAACATAATGTTCGGCGACTTAGTTCTTAAGGGCGACGCGTTAGAAATTTTAGAGGGTGGCAAGGTAGTTAATATCGAGCAAAACGCCGTTAAACCAACTCTTCCCGGCGAATTCGAGGCGGGCGGAACGGTTGGTTCTAACCTTAAAAACGAAAAGGGCTCGGTTGGTTTGTGGCGTACCTATTCGGCTGCGGCTGGTTCGTTCACTACCACCAGCGGAACTAAGACGGGTAGAGCAACTTGGTTTATGCCCACCGCTACTACTGCAAGTTACAACGGATACTACTGCGTTTTTGGTAAAATCGATTTAGAAAACGAAGATACTTCGGCTGTATTTACTACTTTAAATAGCACTTTTGCAGACAGAGACAACTATACTTCTCTAGTTATTTACTTTACCGGTGAATACGACGCGAATAAACCCGACCAAAATCACGGCTTAACCTTTAACTGCGTGACTAGCGAATACTTTAACGAATTGCCCGAAGAAGAAAAGGAACAAATCTTCGTGGCTGAAGGTAGCCAACTCGTTTGCTATAATCAATACACCATAAAGGTTGCAAACAACGGCAACGGCAAGTGCGGTGCTATCGTTAAGGGCGCAACCGTAAAATAATAAAAAAATAAAATATAAAAGTTTTTTAATCCCGACTAAAAGTCGGGATTTTTTATTTCGTTAAAACCACGGCTAAGCCAACGATTTTTAAAAGTATGTATATTATTACTTTTTTGCGTTAATAATCGGATAAAAGCAAGGAGAAAGGATATGCAAAAATTATACGGATTTAAATCGGGCGACATAGTCGCGCTTGCAAAAGCGGTGGATAAAAGAAAAAACCAAAGTCTAACTCAAATATTTAAGGAGTTCGGCGCAAAATATAACAAGGCTACGGGAACGGTTAGAAACCTTTATTACGCGCTTATTAAACTTAGCCAAGAGGACGCCGATTTTACTAACGAACACCTATCCGGCAAGCCCCTAAAAGCCGGAAAAATAGAGAGGTTTAACGCCGAGCAAGAACGCGACCTACTAGAAAAAGTAGCCCAAGGTCAAAAGGACGGCAGGTCGGTGCGTTCCATAATTTTAGAAATGGCGTGTGGCGACGCTAAACTAGCGCTAAGATACCAAAACAAATACCGTAGCGCGCTAAGACGCACTAAAGTCGGTTTATCAAAAACCCAAAACGGAAAGCCTAACGAGATTGACGGATATCAATTCCCAAAAGCCACCTTATTAAAACTAAAAAGAGAAATAAACGCTTTGGCGGACAGGCTAAACTTATCTGCTAGCAGAGAAAACGCGCTACTTAAGGCAAGAGTGGAAGTTCTAGAAAGGGAAAACCAAAAACTCTACGGCTTGCTTACCGAAGGTAGCGAGGCAAAAATTGCAAAATTCTTTACACCGACCGGCTTTGGTCATACCGTCCACTAACTCAATTTAAATAAAGACAACTAACCGCGTAAAAATTTATATTTTCGCGGTTATTTTATTTGACGAATACGCACAATATATGTATAATGTAATTGCAACCAATTTGGTAGCAATTAAAAAGAGGTGAAGAATTTGAAACTTTCTTCTAAAACGCACTACGGGTTAATGGCGTGTCACGTGCTTGGTAGAAATTACCCCGAAGTTCCCGTTTCGGCAAGCACGCTAGAGAGTTATATAGCCGTTTCGGGCAAGTATATCGAAAAGATTATGCGTACGCTTACGGGCAGAGGAATAGTGACTGCAAACAGAGGCGCTAGCGGTGGATATTTTTTAACTAGAGAGCCTGCTTTAATTACGGTCGGCGAGATAGTTCGCGCGCTAGAGGATAATATGGAAATTATCGAGTGCGTAAAGTCGGAAGGCAAATGCAAGTGCTGTCCGTCGAGCGCCGTTTGGAAGAAACTTTACGACGGAATTAACGATTTATTAGATTCAATCACCTTAGAACAAATGATTAAAGGAGAGGTAAAATAGTATGATAAAAACTCCAATATATATAGACCACGCGGCAACCACCCCCTTATGTCCGGAGGCGTTAGAGGCTATGAGCCCCTATTTTACCCAAATTTTCGGCAATCCTAACAGTCAACACGTTTTCGGCAGAGAATCGGTTAAGGCAGTTGACGAGGCTAGGGATAAAATTGCAAAGTTTATAGGCTGTAAACCCAACGAATTATACTTTACTTCGGGTGGTTCGGAGGCGGACAACTGGGCGCTTAAAGGCATAGCGCACGCATACAAGGAGAAGGGCAAACACATTATAATAAGCCCTATCGAGCACGCCGCAATGCTTTCTACAGCCAAGGTTTTAACTAAAGAGGGCTTTGAAGTCGAGTATATGAAGGTTGACGACGAGGGCTTTATCGACCTTGACCACTTATCGAGCATTATGAGAAAGGATACCATTTTAGTAGGTTGTATGCTTGCTAATAACGAAGTGGGCACAATCGAGCCGATTAAACGGATGGCGCAAATCGCGCACGAGTTCGGCGCTTTTGCTTTCACCGACGCCGTGCAGGCTGCGGGCGTTTTAGATATAAACGTAACCGAGCTTGGCGTAGATTTAATGAGTATGAGCGCACACAAGATATACGGACCTAAAGGCGTTGGCGCGCTATACGTTAGAAACGGCGTTAAAATTAACAACCTAATTTCGGGCGGACACCAAGAAAGAACCAAGCGAGGCGGTACGACCAACGTTCCGGGAATAGTCGGTTTTGCCAAGGCGTTCGAAATCGCTATGGCAGAAAGAGAGGCAAACTTTAATTACGTGTCTAGTTTAAGAGACAGGTTTATAAACAGAATACTATCCGAAATGAAATACGTTAAACTTAACGGACCAAAAGATTTAACCAAGAGACTGCCTGCAAACGCAGACTTCTCGTTTGAGTTTATCGAAGGCGAATCAATATTGTTTAGCCTAGACCTTGCGGGAATTGCAGTATCGTCTGGTTCGGCTTGTTCGTCTGGCTCGCTCGAACCCTCGCACGTTCTTTTATCGCTCGGCGTTCCCGAAGAACTTGCTCACGGCTCGATTAGATTTTCTTTCGGCAAGCACAACACTATCGAAGAAGTTGACTACACGGTAGAACAAATTAAATCGGCGGTTGAAAAATTAAGAGCAATGTCACCGCTTTTCAACGCAAAAGGAGAAATTAAAAATGTATAACGAAAAAGTAATAGAAGTATTCCGCAACCCCAAAAACGTAGGCGAAATCGAAAACCCCGACGGAATAGGCACGGTAGGTAACGCAAGTTGCGGTGATATAATGCAAATAACCTTGCGTATCGAAAACGATATAATAACCGACGCAAAATTTAAGACTTTCGGCTGTACTGCTGCAATCGCAACCAGTTCAACCGCTACCGAAATGGTTAAAGGTATGACCATTGAAGAAGCCCTAAAAGTTACCAACAAAAAAGTAGTTGAAGTGCTAGGTGGACTTCCCAGTCAAAAATTGCATTGTTCGGTTTTAGCCGAAGAGGCTATTAAGAAGGCGATTGAAGATTACAAAAGCAAAAAACAAGGCTAAAATTCGGTATAAAAAGACAAAAATCGCACATAATGTCCTTAGGGGGATAGTATGAACGATAAATTTTTATTCGGTGTAATTCTCGGAATGCTTGGCGGTGCAGTGCTGGTAACCAATTCGGTTAAGGCAAGACAGGTTGTTAAAGACGGTCAAGAGCAAGTTATTCAAAAAGTAGAAGATATGACCAAAAAACCTAAGAAGAATACTCAAAAGTAATTAAAATAGACGGTGGCAAGGCGCTACCGTTTATTTTTTAAATCAATAATTACAATCTTATCGTATTTAGGCGTATTTGCGTTTATCAAAAGGCGCATACTAAAAGGGTAAATCCGTCTTTTTATTTTGGCTATGGTGATTAACAGTTGATTTGCCTATATTTTTGTGGTATAATAAAGGGGTGGAAAGATTTTTGTGTTTAGATATAGGAGATAAGAGAATAGGCGTTGCCGTTTCCGACCCGTTTAACAGTTATTCGTTGCCGGTGGAAACCTATCACAGAAAAAACCTTAAGACTGACCTTGCCAAGATGTGCGAGTACGTAAAGGCAAAGTCTATAACTCAAATCGTATGCGGTTTGCCCGTTAATTTCGACGGGACGCCGAGTATTCAAACGCAAAAGGCAAAATTTTTTATAGAAAAGTTAAAGGAAGTCACGCTCCTTCCCGTGCACGAGGTAGATGAACGCTGTTCTACGGTAGAGGCAGAGGAAGTTTTAATAGAGCAGGGCAAGAGTAGGCTAGAGCGCAAGTCGTTCGTAGATAGTCTTGCCGCAGCCACTATTTTGCAAGGCTACTTAAACCAAATAAACAAAAACAAATAAGGAGACTATTATGAGCGATAAAGAAAAGAAAGTTTGTGATTGTGGTTGTGAACACGACCATTGTGACTGCGACCACGACGCTGGTTGCGATTGCGGTTTCGAAGAAGATATCGTAACCCTAACCACCGACGACGGAAAGAAGTTAAAGTTCTATTTCGTAGGAACGATTGAATACAAGGGTAAAATTTACTCTGCGTTCGAGCCTGCTGAAGAAATGGAAGGCGTAGAAGACGACGACCTAATCATTTTCGAATTATCGGGCGACGACGAAGAAACTGCTGAACTTCTCCCCGTAGAAGACGAGGCTTTACTCGACGAAGTATTCGAAGAATTCTGCCGTGTTTTAGAAGAAGACGAACTAGCAGAAGAAGCAGAAAAGTTAGACAAATAATTAAATAAAAAATTAAACGCCGTTGCAAAAAGCAACGGCGTTTTTATAGTTAACAATTTATTTATCGTTTTTATTTGCTAGAGGCAATTTACCTTTTTTTATAGCGTCGCGCTCTTTAACTTCGTTTCTAACCATTTTAGAAAGTGCAATTAAAGCAAGTGCGTTTGGTAGAACCATTAAATAGTTAAAGAAGTCGGTTAATTCCCAAACTAAATCGTTTTTAAGTATAGAGCCTAAAAATACGAAAGCGAGAGCAATTATCGAATAAACGATAGTACCCTTTTTACCAAAAAGGTAATTAAAGTTTATTTTTCCAAACATATTCCAACTTAATATAGTTGAAAAAGCAAAGAAACAAAGGCAAATGGCAACGAAAATACTTCCTACTTTAAGCCCTGTGCTTGCATTGGCAAAAAGCGAAGAAACGGCGTTGGCAACCATATTAGTTTTATCTAATCCTTTTGGAACTGTGCCCGTTGAAAGCACTCCGCCACCTGCATAAAGGGTGGTAATAACGATAAGTGCCGTGACGTTTAATACTACGAACGTATCTATAAACACGCCGACGATAGCGGCTACGCCTTGTTCGTGAGGAGTTTTAACGTTTGCTTGAGCGTGAGCGTGTGGAGTTGAACCCATACCTGCCTCGTTTGAGAAAAGACCTCTTTTAGCACCTTGGCTAATAGCAGTTTTAATTGCAAAACCAACGCTACCACCTATAATTGCTTGTGGATTAAAAGCATATTTAAATATCATACCGAACGCTTCGGGAAGATAGGTTATTCTGCAACAAATAATTATTAAACCACCCAAAATATAAACAACCGCCATAAGGGGAACGAGTTTTTCGGTAACCGACGCAAGGCGAGAAGTGCCACCGATAAAAATCAAGCCCGAAAGCACTACTAAAACCAAACCCACAACCCAAGCAGGAATTCCCGTTGCGTCTTTTACTGCAACGCTTATAGAGTTAGATTGAACCATTGAGCCAACGAAACCGAGCGCTATAATTATTGCAACGGCAAAAAATATTGCAAGAAACTTACCGAAACCGCCCTTAAAGGCCTGTTTAATGTAGTAAACGGGGCCACCTGAAACTGAACCGTCGGCGTTAATTACGCGCGTTTTTTGGGCTAAAACAGCCTCTGCGTAGATGGTTGCCATACCTAAAAAGGCAATAATCCACATCCAAAAAATTGCGCCTGGGCCACCCGTTAATATAGCGCCGCAAGCACCTATGATGTTACCCGTGCCGACTTGTGCTGCAACTGCAGTCGTAAAGGCTTGAAACGACGACATACCGCCCTTGTGCTTTTTACCGTTTAGTTTTATTCCGCCAAACACCTTTTTCATACCTTCGCCAAAGTATCTAACTTGAACGAAACGAGTTCTAATAGTAAAAAATAAGCCTACGCCTATAAGTAAAATAATTAGAACGTAGTCGGATAGATAGGCGTTTGCCTTGGTAACGATTTTGAGTAAAAATTCTTCCATAATTTCCTCCTAAAAGGTTTTTTACAAAACAAAAAGAGTCAAACCAAAGGTTTAACTCCAAAACAGTAGAAACTTAGCCTAAATAGGCCATAAAGTCGATAGAAATTAATTCTGTCCTTTTACCTGAGAGATTGAGCGTGCGCTTTTGCCCCTTCGGTACTCAACTGTTTTGAGATTCTCCAGAACGCCGTCCGCTTACAGTCTTTATCTTGCGACACCTGAGAGTATTACTCCTTCGGTAGAGGCTAACGCCTGCTTTTCCTGAAAACTTCACACGGCATATTAAGTTTACGAGTATATATTATCAAAAAGTTGTAATTAAAGCAAGCAAAAAGGGGCAAAAAGCCAAAAAAGTTTAAAAATCGGGCGGTTTTGGTTGTAAAAAAGTTGATTTAAACATTTCTTTGTGGTAATATATATAAGCAAAAATTCGCACCCGTGCGGTTTCACGTATTCGTGCCCCTAAAAAAACCTTAATCTTGGGGGTGACGCGTGGCTATAAAAACGGCGGGGAGGAAAAACGGAGGAATTTATTATGGCAGTTATCACTATGAAACAACTCCTTGAAACTGGAGTTCACTTCGGTCACCAAACAAGACGTTGGAATCCGAAAATGAAAAAGTACATCTACGGCGAAAGAAACGGTATTCACATTATCGACCTTCAAATCACGGTTGATCTTGTTGAAGAAGCATACAAGTTCGTAGTAGACGCTGTAAAGCAAGACAAAACTGTACTTTTCGTTG
>JAFZIB010000067.1 GCA_017554545.1 Clostridia bacterium | reverse complement strand
ATATTTAAAATAAGAAAAAAGTTACGCTATACAAATTAAGAATAAGCACTTAGGTCGTACAAGATTAAATACCACCTAAATTTGTATAGCATAACCCGTAAGAATAATTATTCTAAATTCTTTCCGTTTGCGTCTTTAAACGAACCGGTAAGGATACCGATTAAGTCGATAATCCAACCGATACCGAATACCGCACCGGTGAAAAGGTAAATTAAACCAGTGCCGAATTTACCAACGTAGAATCTGTGAGCACCGATACCACCTAAAAAGATTAAAAGAATAAGTGCAACTAATTTAGATTTTTTCATAAACATTCTCCTTTGCGAACTAAATGAATTACTTTGGTTTAAAAGACATTAAACCTTAAAAAGTTCGTACGACCAGGCTAATCTTTTGCGATTAACTTTATCTATTAAATTATATAATAGATTTACGCTCGTGTCAATAAAATTCTGAATTTTCCTATCGTCGATAGCGTCTAATTTTAGCCGAATAATTTTAGGGCTTAACGCCAGTTGCGTTAAGCCCTATCTTTTTAGATTTTTTGCTTATATTTTTATGAATTTTAGCGTAAAGCTAAAGAGTTTATCAAGATTTTTTTGCGAGTATTCCACTTCGGCGGAAAAATCCCTAACGATATCGTATAATGCGTTTTTGTCATCACACTCGTTTAAGATTAAATTATTAATAATCCACCAACAAATAACGCAAGAAACGGCGCGCGCCCTAACCGAAATCGCGTCTGTTGCGCCGTGAAAATGGCGGTAAACGGAGTTAACTAAAAACTGTTCGGCAACGAGTGATAATTCTAAACTCGTAGTCGTGTTAAACGGTTTGCCTTTTAACTTTTTAAGCCTTTTCGTAAAGCCCGTACCAAGCCTTTCGAACGATAAGAATTTTTTTAAGATTTTGTTAAAATCTTTTCGAGTGATTTCAGCCCTAGAAAGTCTTAATAGGTCGTCTATTCTGTCGTTTATATTCTCGCCACGCTCCTGCAGGACCGTGAGCGCCTTTTCTCTAAACTCTAAAATGCTTTTGCTAATAAAATCGACCGGCTCGTCGTTACCGTCGTCGGATATTAAAACGGGCTGTATTTTATCTTTAAACGACAAAATGATTCTCGTTGCCTCCTCACAGCAAAAACCCAGCCCCGTTTCAGTTCTGTCTTCGAAAAACGAGCGAAACCTAGGGTGGTCACGGCAAACTTGACAAAGGCTATTCTCGCCAAGATTAATTATAATATCGCACAAGCCGTCGCCGTTTAAAAATGCGCAACGCCCCTTCCCGTCCGACTTAAACTTGGATTTTTTATAGTTTATACCCTTATTTAGTGCCTCGCGAAACGCCGAATCGTCGTTTTTATAAGCGCAAAGCGAGTCGGCGTCTATTAACATTTCCCAGCCTGCGCAACAAGTGTGTTTACACTCCCCCGCCACGCACTTAAATAAAGGGTAGTAGTTTAGTTGATAATTTTTCATTTTTGTCTTTTCCCCGTTAGAAAAACTTATCTTTAGATTAAATAGGCTATTTTAAGTCCTTTTTCTTAAAAGAGAACAACGCTAAAAGTATAACACCGGCGATTAGCGCTACGTTTGGCAAAACGAAAAACAAAACTTCTTTCAGTTTATAGGTCGTACCCACGCCTATACCGCCGTTAAAGGCGTTGGCGATATCTAAAAATTCTATAACTGCGTACACGACTTTAGCGCCGGCATCCGCCTCGATAAACATACTAACTACGCTAGTAATAGCACCCACGATAGTCAAGCTGAACACGAACACGAAATACAGCACGATTGCCAGTCCCGTTCTTCTTATAAGTACTATAAACAATACTAAAACTGCGCTTATAAGCAGATAAACCAACAGTTCCATACCGATAGACGCGAACGTGTAGCCCAAATCGCTAGCCGTAAACTTGGTTGACTGAAAATCAAAGAATATAAGCGACGCAAGTAGCGTTAAAATTGCGTGCGCAAAAATAAAGGTGCAAATTAAAACGGCGCAAGTAATAAGCATAGAAAAATAAATGCTAACGCGCGATTTCCCACAGATTATTTTGTTTCTAATAGTGCCGTGATTAAAATCTCTGCACATAATAATCGCAACGAATATAGGCAATATTAAACCGAAATTGTCGTTTGGCGCAAAGGCGTTAAAGAACAAAGTTTTAGCGTTTATACTAAGTCCAAGCATTTCTAACTCTTGCATAAGCGACTGGTCAGAGCCCAAAAGCCAAAATATTGCTTTATAAAGCAACGGACCGGACACGGCGAATATTCCTCCTATAACGCATAAAACGATAACTAGTTTATCCTTAAAGGCGCGTTTAAGGTCGGCTCTTAATAAATCAATCACGCTTGCCACCTCCTATTAAAGAAATGTAGTAATCCTCTATGCTAGAGTTTTCGCAACGGATACTTTCAATTTCTATACCCGCGTCGATAATTTGCTTTAGAAGTTTATTTATATTAACTTCTCCGTAAAGTCTAACGCCGTTAACGTCTATAACGCAGTCGTTGGACGGATAAATCTCGCCAATTAAATTTACAAGTCGTTCGCCGTCGTTAGCGCTGATTAAAATGGACGGCCTGCACTCGTATTTTAATTGCTCGGTGGTGATTTCCTTAACTAATTTGCCTTTAGATATAATGCCGTATTTGGTCGCAACAAGCGATAATTCGGTCAAAATATGCGAGGATATTAAGAAGGTAATTCGTCTTTCGTGGTTTAGTTTTAAGATTAGTTCGCGAATTTCCACTATACCCGTGGGGTCTAGCCCGTTCATAGGCTCGTCTAGAATTATAAGTTCGGGCTCGCCTATTAGCGCCATACCTATGCCGAGGCGTTGGCGCATACCTAACGAAAAATTATTAGCCGTTTTCTTGCTTTCGTATTGCTCTAATAGTCCCACTTCCGAAAGCACTTTTTTAACCTTATCCTCCACGCCTTCTCTT
>JAFZIB010000066.1 GCA_017554545.1 Clostridia bacterium | reverse complement strand
CCGTTACACCACCAACTATCTAATGGCACGCGAGCCCATCCATATCCGATAAAATCTTTCACCCCTGTAAGATGCCTTACTGTGGTCATATGCGGTATTAGCACAAATTTCTCTGTGTTATTCCCCAGATATGGGCAGGTTGCTCACGCGTTACTCACCCGTCCGCCGCTAAGATAAGAAAGCAAGCTTTCTCATCTCCGCTCGACTTGCATGTATTAAGCACACCGCCAGCGTTCGTCCTGAGCCAGAATCAAACTCTTAAGTTTAATTATTTAAAGCCGAATCTTGCGATTCAACTGCTCTAACGATTTCGCTAAATTAGCGTTAAAAAAATGTGTCATAAATGACTGTTTTAAAGTACATATTTCATACTTCAAAGATTTTGACAGAAACTTTCAAAATAACTATTATTTCGTCTAATTTCCTTCTATTCAATTTTTAAACAACTCCCGTCAACAGCGGTTGACGTTTGCCGTCGTTCACGCGACAGCCTACTAATAATATCATAAGCATTATGTTAAGTCAAGCAATTTTCAAGGGTTTTTAAAGATTTTTTTAAATTTTTTTTAACTTTTTTTTGCCCCACAAAATATTGTGCTTTTTGTTTTATCTTACACTATATTTTGTTTTTTTGTTTGGCTTAAATCGCAAGATATTTTCTAACGATTATGCTTATTGACTTCCTCTCGTTGCCGAGTGGGTAATTGTGATTATATATCAAAAGAATATTTAAGTCAAGCATTTTTATAAACATTTTTAAAAAAGTTTAAAATTCCTTATTTTACGCTAATTTACGCAAAAAATAACGCTTTTACCTAATAAGTAAAGCGCTATTGACGGTTATCTATATATATTATATATAATGTTTAGGCGATTAATCTAAAATATCGACCATATCGCCTACACTCTTTTTATCGAATACGACAAAAGTTCTTCTTTTTCGAACAAGTCTTGTATTTGTTTGATAGTTTCTTCCGCGTCGTCTCCAAAGAACTTTGCACTAAAGAAATATTCAGTTCCAGAATTTTCCGTTTTAATTCTTTCTTCGTCTTCTAAAGCAACGTTGTTATTTTTTGCAAATTCTAAAATAGCGTCGTAGGAATTACTGCCTTCTTTTGTCTTAAAGGTTATTTCGCAGAAAACCGCTCTATCTCTACCGAAGTGGATTTTATGCATAACGAAATGCACGAACAACATCATAAGAGTAGCAAAAACACCTATAACGTATAGTCCGCCACCGATAGCCATACCAACTGCAGCGGTAGCAAATATACCCGCAGCGGTAGTCAAACCTTTTATGTAGTTGCCGGTGGTTCTAAATATAGCGCCTGCGCCTAAGAAACCTATACCGGTAACGATGGTTGACGCGATTCTACTTGGGTCTGCATCTTTAGCACCAAAAGCACCTCCGAGCATATCAACGAAAGCGTATTTTGATACTAACATAAACACGGCGGCCGCCAAAGCCACTATACTGTGAGTTCTTACACCCGCCTCTTTAAATCTTTTACTTCTTTCAAAGCCGATAATTGCACCGCAAAGGGTTGCCACTACGACTCTAAGTAGCCATTCTAAAATATTCCAGCCGTAACCTAGAAAGTTCTCTACGTATAACATAAAAGCGCCCCCTTTTTGTATAATGAACACAATCTACCACAGGAACGCTCTTTTGTCAATACCTTTTTATAAATTATTTTTTAAAAGTTGCTTTTTCTATTACTCCGCCACCGATACACTTGTCGCCGTCGTAGAAAACCGCAAACTGCCCTTCGGTTATAGCACGTTGCTTTTCGTCAAACTCGACCATAGCGCCACCCTTGCCGTCTAAAATAACCTTGCACCCTTGCTCGGGCTGACGGTAACGGAACTTGGCGGTACAATGGAACTCGGCGTTTTTAGGCACGCTTGGTATCCAGTTAATATTACTGCAAATTAATCCGTCGCTATATAGCCTTTCTTCCCCGCCGTGCGCGACGTATAATATATTGTTTGGAATATCCTTTTCAATAACGAACCATCTACCACCGTCGTCGCCTTTTTGACCACCGATATTTAGTCCCTTGCGTTGACCTATGGTGTAGTACATTAAACCCAGATGCTCGCCCAAAACCTTTCCGTCGTAGGTCATCATCTTGCCCCTTTTTGCAGGAAGATAGGTTTGCAAAAATCTTCTAAAGTTTCTCTCGCCTATAAAACAAATGCCCGTGGAGTCTTTCTTTTTTGCAGTTGCAAGATTATATTTTTCGGCTATGGCGCGAACTTCGCTCTTGTCCATTTTGCCTAGCGGGAATAAAACGCCGTCTAGTTGACTTTGAGAAAGTTGATTTAAAAAGTACGTTTGGTCTTTGCCTTGGTCTTTAGCCTTAAGTAAATAATGCGTGTCGCCGTCGTGCAGAACGTCGCAATAATGCCCCGTTGCAACGTAGTCTGCGCCCAGTTCTTTTGCGACCTGCTTAAATTCCTTAAACTTTATTTCTCGATTACACAAAACGTCGGGGTTTGGCGTTCTTCCCGCCTCGTATTCGGTTAGAAAATACGAAAACACCCTATCGTAATACTCTTTTGCAAAGTTTACAGAATAATAGGGTATGCCTATAGCGCCGGCAACGCGACGCACGTCGGCAAAGTCTTCTTCACCCGTACACGCGCCACACTCGTCTTTTTCCTCCCAGTTGTTCATAAAAAGGCCTATAACGTTATAGCCTTGTTCTTTTAATAAAAGGGCGGCAACCGAGCTGTCTACACCTCCGCTCATGCCAACCACGACCGTTTTTGCCATATTTAATCTCCTTTTAATATATTAACACAGTTAACCTTAAATATCAAACGAATTTATAAAATTAGCGCTAAAAGCGGAATATCCGTAAAATACTTGATTTATTTAAACGTTTATTGTAATATATATACTAATACCTAACGGGTAAACTTTTTTGGAGGAATATATGCCTGACGACTCGGTCCCTTTACTGATAGCGTTAATTTGTTTAATAATACTATCAGCATTTTTCTCGTCAACGGAAACGGCGTTCTCTTGCGCCAACAAAATTAAACTACGCTCTTTTGCCACCAACGGCAACAAGCGTGCAAAACAAGTTCTATACATTGCCGAAAACAAATTCGACAGTTTAATAACTACCATTTTAATCGGCAACAACATAGTGAACATTACCTCTGCAACGGTCGCAACGGTATTTTTTGGAAAAATACTTAAAAACGGCGCTAGCGCTGAAATAGTTTCTACCGTGGTCACCACGGTCGCCGTGCTAATTTTTGGCGAAATAACGCCCAAACTAATAGCAAAGGCCCGTCCGGAAAAATTTTCAATGACCGTTTATCCCCTGCTTATGTTCTTTTACGGGGCATTCTTCTTGTTTAACAAGATTTTTAGCGGTTGGCAATGGCTACTCGTTAAAGTTTTTAGGCTTAAAGCCGACGACGTTATTACCGAAGACGAAATTTTAACCGTAGTAGAGGAGGCGGAAGAGGACGGTACTCTAAAAGAGGAAGAAACCGACCTAATCCGTTCGGTTATCGAATTCGACGACTTAGAAGTAAGCGATATTTTAGTGCCCAGAGTTAATATGGTCGCAGTTGACGTGACGTCTTCTATGGAAGAAATTAAAGACGTTTTCACTAACGAAGGCTACTCTAGAATAGTAGTATATAAAGACACCGTAGATACGGTAATAGGCACTATTCACGAAAAAGATTTCTTTAAAATTTACCTTGCCGGTAAAAAGAATATAGACGAAATTTTGCAAAACGCCCACTATACTACCGAACACGCCAAGATTTCGGCACTTCTTAAGACTATGCAAAAGAAGAAAAGCCATATCGCCATTGTCTTAGACGAATACGGTGGAACCAGAGGTATGGTTACTCTAGAAGACATACTAGAAGAATTAGTCGGCGAAATTTGGGATGAGCACGACGAAGAAATCGAGTATATTAAAAAGACAGCCGAAAACGAATACTTGGTTGACGGAAATACTCCCGTAGCCGATATGTTTAAGTTCTTTGACCTAGACGGCGAAGAAGACAAGTTCGAGGCAAACACGGTTAGCGGTTGGGTTATCGAAATGCTTGGGCTAATCCCCCGTTCGGGTACTAAATTGAGCCACTTAAACCTTGACTTGGTAGTTTTAAAATCTACCGTTAAAAGAATACAACAAGTAAAGGTTACAGTAAAAGAAATAACAGAAGATGAATAAAAAAATGCCGTAAAAAAGTTTTACGGCATTTTGCGCCTTTTTTAACGAAGGCAATTTTCACCCGTAGTCTAATTGGATAAAACGGCGCCCTCCGACGGCGCAGTTCCGAGTTCGACTCTCGGCGGGTGGACCAAAAATAGCGTAAAACTTTTCGTTTTACGCTATTTTTTTATTTTAATAAATTGGTTAGTTGGGTTTTAAAGACTTCTACGGGGAGGCCAACGACGTTGTTGTAACTGCCCTTAATCTCTTTTACTAGGTCGTAGCCGTCTTGAATTCCGTACGCGCCAGCCTTGTCCATAGGTTTGCCGGTGGCAACGTATTCCTCTATTAACTCGTTTGACAGTTCATTAAAAATCACCGCGGTTTTTTCTACCTGACACACGGTTTCTTTTGCCGTTATTAAGCAGTAGCCCGTAAGTACGGAGTGTTCTCTGCCCGATAGGGCTTTGAGCATATCTAAAGCCTCTTTTTCCGTTTTAGGCTTGCCTAAAATTTTATCGTTTAGGCACACTACGGTGTCTGCGCCGAGCACGACTGCAGTCTGCTTGTCCTCACTAGATAAACCGTTAAACACGTCTAACGCCTTTCCCAAAGCAAAGGCTTTAACCGTTTGCTCGGGATTAAAGTTTAGCGACTTTTCTTCGTAACCGGAGGGTTTAACGGTAAAGTTAAAGCCGTATTCGGTAAGTAGTTGTTTTCGCCTGGGCGAATTACTTGCTAAAATTAAGTTCATAGTCTATTTTTCTATTCTTTTAAGGCAATTCCAACAAATATCGTTGGGCGAGTAGTTTTCGATATATTCGGCAACTTGCTCAGGAGTATCTAAAAAAACGCAAAGTTTTTCGCACTCGTCGTTAATAAATTGATTTTGCATACCGTTTTTAAGCAAATCTTTTATAGGGTTATAATATCCGTCGGTATTAAGAAGCGCTATCGCTTTTTTGTGTCTGCCCAGTTGCTTTAAGGTTAAAACCTGAAAGAACTCCTCGTAAGTTCCTATACCACCGGGGGTTATAATAAACGCCTCGCACTCGTCTTCCATAATGGTCTTGCGTTCAGCCATAGTTTTGGTATAGGTTAGTTGGTCACACTCGTAATAGATTGCCTCGTAGCCGTTTTCCTCAAAGAATTTGGGTATAACGCCGTGGATATGCGCGCCAGCCGTCTTAAAGCCACGGGCAACTGCACCCATCATACCGTCCGAACCCGCGCCGAAAACGAGGTTGTGACCTCTTTCTCCTAAAAGTTTGCCTAATCTAAAACCCTCGTCTAAAAATTTTTTATCTATTTTAGCGCTTGCAGCGCCGTAAACGCATACTCTCATATCGTCTCCTATTAAAATACAGATTTCTAACTCTTTATATTACGTTAATTTTATAAAATTATGTGCAAAAAGTCAACACCTTACTTATTTAACGGCAAAATTTTTGCTTTTACTGCTCCCACTTGCCTATTTTAGTATTTAATGGTATAATATAAGTGTAAAGTATATACTGCTTACGGCAAAAAAGGACTTTTTTAATGGCAACCCTACTGTTCGTTTTTATTTTGTTTATTTATATCGGTTTAGGCGTGCCCGACTCGGCCTTGGGCTCTGCTTGGCCGGCTATCTATTTAGAACTGGGCGTTAACGTAGGGCTTAACAGCTTGCTGAGTTTTTTAATATCGCTAGCCACGGTAACGGCAAGTTTTTTCGCCTCTAAACTTATAAATAAACTGGGCACTCCAACGGTTACAGCCCTTTCGCTTGCGCTAACGGGAGTAGCACTTTTTCTGTTCGGAAAGGCAAATTATTTTTGGGCGCTATGCCTAATCGCCCTACCCTTAGGTTTTGGCGCAGGCGCTATCGACGCGGCTATAAACGGATTCGTTGCCACCAGATACAATTCTTCGCACATGAATATTTTACATTGTTTCTACGGCGTAGGCGTGTCAATTACCCCTTACGTTTTCTCGCTCACTCTGGCAAGCGACAACGACTGGCGTACGGGATATTTCGTTTTGTTTATAATACTAATCTTTTTAGCCTTGCTTATGCTTATATCCTTTCCTCTATGGAAAAAAACGGCGTTAAAAACGCAAGACGAAGAAGATTTTAAACCCAACGACTTATCGTTTAAGCAACTTTTTAAAACTTTTGCCCTCAAGTCTAACTGGTTGATATTTTTTACCACTTGCGCGCTAGAATTTACCGTAGGAGCGTGGGGTTGCACCTACTTGGTAACTACTCAAGGATTGCCCGAATCGACCTCTGCAATCTATTTAACGCTGTATTACGCAGGCATAACCGGTAGCCGTGTAGCGTCGGCGTTTTTATGCAGAAAGTTTTCTTGCGGAAACATTTTATAGTTTGGTTTTGCCGTGACGGGCGCAGGCGTATTGCTAGCGTTTTTACCCGTTCCCCCCGCGATTAAGGGGCTTTGTATGATGCTGGTCGGCTTGGGCAACGGACCTACCTTCCCAAATCTTATTTCCCTTACGCCAACCTCTTTTGGTAGAGAAAATTCGCAAGCAGTTATAGGCACGCAAATGGCGTTTTGCAATATGGGAATACTTATAGCACCGCCTCTATTCGGCGTGTTTGCAGGGTTAATTTCCACGGCAATATACCCCGCGTTTACTGCCGTTTGTTTCGTTTTAATGGTCGTTTCGTTTATTTTACACCAAAAATCGTTAAAAAAGAAGGGCTGTAGCCTTTTTAAAAAAATTTAGTTTGGAGTTAATATGAATAAGATTGCACTCTTTGAAAAAGTTAGTAAAACCGAGTTTTTAAAATCCGGCACGATTGAACAATACGACGCCGTAATTTTACCCAAGCGCGCAACCCTAGGTAGCGCGGGCTACGACTTTTTTGCGCCCTTTTCGTTCACCCTAGAGGCTGGCGAAACCCTTAAAATTCCCACGGGCATTAGAGTTAAAATCGAAAACGGCTGGTTTTTAGCAATCTATCCAAGAAGTGGCTTAGGGTTTAAATACCGCCTAAGGCTAGACAACACCGTAGGCATTATCGACGCGGACTATTACGAGGCAGATAACGAAGGTCATATTTTTATAAAAATGACCAACTGTGGAAACTCCCCGCTTAGCGTAGAAAAAGGCAAGGCGTTCGCCCAAGGCGTGTTCACCCCCTTCGGCATAACCTACGACGACGAAGTATGCTTAACTAGAACGGGTGGTTTTGGCAGTACGGATAAAAAATAAAAATACGGTTAAATAAAACGAAAAAAGCAATAGGAAAAATCCTATTGCCTTTATTATGCTTGTTTTTATTCTTGCGCGCTATTAGCCTTTAATTTTTTCGCCTTGCATTTATCAACCAACTTGCAGATGACGATGGTTATAGCAAGTATTAACGCCATACCTCCCATAGCCACCACGGCTAACAATAAATAATATAGGATAGGCGTACTTTGTAGCAAGAATGCAAAGGGGTTGCCGTTGCCGTATCTTAAGGTCATAAAATCCGCGCCACTTCCCTCTAAAGTATAGTTTAATATTTGTGCAAAAGTTGCAACTACCGCCAGCACGGTTGCCCCTTTATAAATATCTTTCCATTGTGGTCGATAAAAACCTGATAAAACCATGTATAACGAAACGAAAACCAAGCAACCGTGATATAGCCACGATTGATATGGCAAAATATTTTCAAAAACAAGTTTCCAGTTGTTTTCCGTGCCTAAGATGCCAGATGATGCGGGTATAACCAAAATAATGCAAGCAACAATAAGTAGTACGGCG
Source organism: Clostridia bacterium (assembly GCA_017554545.1). Classification (GTDB taxonomy): domain Bacteria; phylum Bacillota; class Clostridia; order Christensenellales; family Borkfalkiaceae; genus UBA1259. Next base: position 611 of record JAFZIB010000066.1, on the reverse strand, counting down.
TAGCCGAAAGGTTTAACCCACTCTGCAAGTTTGCCCGAGCGTTTTGAACCGATAATCAAATATGCGTATAGACCCATACTACAAATGTGAAAAGGCGCCATCCATAACGGATATAAACCTATCGGGCCATAATCGGGATAGTTAATCATTCTTATAGTTTTAATAATTTCCCAAGCCCACATAAAATAACAGGTAAATCTTATAACCGCCTTGTCGAACTTTTCGCCAAAATTAAACTTTTTCTTTAGAATTAGTAGAACGGCAAGAACAACACCTATAAGCGCAAATAACCAGATTAACCCTATAACGTGCTTACTACTAAAGTTAGGTACCACAAACTTTCTCCTTTTTTGTTCGCATTTCTTTTGTGCGCAACTCCTATATTATAAACCTAAAAGAGGTTTTTGTCAAAAAAGAAAACGGCAACTATTAATTGCCGTTTTAATTTTTAAGTTTTAGTTAATTATTTCTTCATTTGTTCTGCAACTTCTGCAGCAAAGTCGTTAACCTTCTTTTCTAAACCTTCGCCCATTTCGAAACGAACGAAACGTTTAACGTAAACTTCTCTGCCCATTTCGTTAGAAACTTTTTTAACTAAAGCGTCGATAGTT
>JAFZIB010000065.1 GCA_017554545.1 Clostridia bacterium | reverse complement strand
GGTGCTCTTTTACGTATTGGTCGTACATAGGCATTAAATCCATATCCTTAAAGTGAGCCTCGTTAACCCAAGTAAAGTGGTTTACACCGAATACGTTTATTTTTATTTCGTCTCTTAACGCGGTTATGCCATGTTTTTCTTTAAGCATTCTAACCATAAGTCTTTTAGTGCCGAATACTTCGTGACAACAGCCGATTGCTTTGATTTGCGGGAATACCTTATACAAGGTTCTAACGCAAACGGTCATAGGGTTGGTAAAGTTTACTACCCAAGCGTTAGGACAGCACCTTTTAATTGCTAATGCAAATTCCTCGTACATTGGAACGGTTCTTAACGACCTAATAATACCTGCAGGGCCACAAGTATCGCCTACCGATTGATAGATACCATATTCTTCGGGCAAGTGAACGTCGGAATCCATTTCCTTAAACGTACCGGGAAGAATTGAGATAAATACGAAGTCCGCGCCGGTTAATGCGTCGTCGATTTTCTCTTTTGCTACGTATTTCCATTTGCCTTTAATATCTTCTCTACTAGACAATGCGTTGCCAATCGTTTCGTTGTCTTTTGCTGCGGCGTAATTAATATCGTATAATAGCACCGTGCCAGCAAGTTGTTCTTCTTTTGCTAGGTCGTTCATTAGCGTTCTTGCCCACGCTTTAGAACCACCGCCTATATAGGCAATTTTTAAGTCTTTAATATTTTTCATAATAACTCCTTAAAGTAAGTTTGTAATTAGATTATATATTGTTTTTGAAAATATTACTATAAATATCTTGCTTATTTACTAAAAATATATTAAAATATTGCTATAAATCTTTTTTTGTGGTAATTATGGAAAAGCAATATCAAGAAGAAAAAATTAATCTTAACATTAAAATTGAAAAAAAATACGCATTATCTGCAATGAACGATTTGCATTATCACTCGTCGCACTACGAGATTTATTTATTACTCTCGGGCAAACAGCGATACTTTATTGGAAACAAGTTCTTTGATATGCACGCCGGCGATATTGCCGTAATCAAGAAGGGTGTTTTGCACAAAACTCAAAAAGATAATGGTGGAAATAGAATTTTGCTTTCGTTTAATCAAGAGTTTTTGCATAAATATTTTTTACATAATTCGCTTGATGTTTTGCTTAAGTTTTTCGACAAGAAGGCCATAAGGTTAGAAAGCGAACAATTGCTTAAGGCCCAGGCGTTGATGGAAAGCGTTATTAAGGCGCAAAAAAAGCAAGACGAAGAAATGATATTTTATAACGTTTTGCAACTTTTTATTTTGCTTAACGAGTCCAATCCCCTATTTAACGAAGAAATTTCTAACAGCGTGTTTGCAAAGACGTTAGAATACGTAGATAAAAATTTTAACCAAATTACTTGTTTAGAAGACGTGTCGAACGCCTTATTTATATCTAAATATCACATTTGCCATTTGTTTAAGACTAATTTAGACATAACGTTTAATAATTATTTGCTTAAAATTAAATTAAAAGAGGCTAAACGATTGCTTATTAACACTAATCACAGCGTAACGAAGATAGCAAGTTTGTGCAACTTTACCAACTCCACCTATTTTTGCTACGTTTTTAGGAACCAAATTGGCGTTTCCCCCACTAAGTATCGCAAACAAAATAAAAAATCTTAATGCTTATATTAAAGTAAACTAAAAGCCCCGAATTTTCGGGGCTTTTTTAATGGTTTTTATATAAATATTATACCTTTTTGGTTCTGTCTTCGATAATGAGTTTAGACAAGATATCTTCTAACTTCATTGCGCCGAGGTCGCCTTCTTTACGACTTCTTACTGCAACGGTATTATCTTCTAATTCCTTGTCGCCTAGAATGAACATATAGGGCACTTTTTCGAGTTGCGCCTCACGGATTTTGTAGCCGATTTTTTCGTTTCTTACGTCAACTTCGGCACGGATACCGGCTTTTAGCAATTCGTCTGCAACCTTTTTAGCGTAGTCTGCCGTTCTGTCGGTTAAGCTCATTACTTTAACTTGTACGGGGCAAATCCAGAACGGGAACGCACCTGCGTATTTTTCGATTAACATTGCTAGTGTTCTTTCGTAACAGCCGATTGAACTTCTGTGGATTACAAAGGGATATTGCTTGTCGCCGTTTTCGTCAACGTAGGTCATATCGAAACTTCTACCGGCTGCAAAGTCGAGTTGGATAGTGATGATGGTATCTTCTTTGCCGTAAACGTTTTTAGCCTGGACGTCGAGTTTAGGTCCGTAGAACGCAGCCTCGTCCTCTGCCTCAACGTAATCTAATCCGATATCGTCTAGAATTACCTTCATTAACGCTTCGGTTTCGTTCCAAGCCTTGTCGTTGTCGATATACTTTTCTTTATTCTTACCGCGTTTGCTAAAACGGAAGGTTACGTCTTCTTTCATACCTAGACACTCTAAGAAGTAGTACGATAAATCTAGGCAACGCTTAAATTCTTCTTCTACTTGGTCGGGAGTACATACGATATGTCCGTCGGAAAGCGTGAACTGGCGAACTCTTATTAAGCCGTGCATTTCGCCACTAGCCTCTTTTCTAAATAGGGTTGCGGTTTCACTATATCTGCAAGGTAAATCTCTATAACTCTTTAAGCCGTTTTTATAAATTTGATATTGGAACGGACAGGTCATTGGGCGGAGCGCCATTGCCTCGGGAGAGTTTTCGTCGCCTAATACGAACATTTTATCTCTATAGTGGTCCCAGTGTCCGGAAATTCTATATAAATCGTTTTTAGCCATATAAGGCGTTTTGGTTATCATAAAACCACGCTTTTCTTCTTCGTCCTCTACGAAACGAGATAGAATTTGCATAATTTTTGCGCCCTTTGGCATTAAGATTGGCAAGCCTTGTCCAACTACTTCTTCGGTCATAAAGATACCGAGTTCTCTGCCGAGTTTGTTGTGGTCGCGCTTTTTAGCCTCCTCTAACGCGGTTAAATAGTCGTCTAGCTCGCTCTTTTTCTCAAAAGCAGTACCGTAAATACGGGTGAGCATTTTATTCTTCTCGTCACCTCTCCAGTACGCGCCGGTAACCGAAGTTAACTTGAACGCTTTAATCTTACCCGTTGACGGAAGGTGCGGGCCACGGCATAAATCCATAAAATCGCCTTGCTTATAGAAAGAAATGGTGCTACCCTCGGGCAAGTCGTTGATTAATTCTACCTTGTACGGTTCGGAGAAGTTCTTAAAAATCTTAAGCGCGTCCTTTCTGGAATATACTAATCTTTCGATAGGTAGGTCGCTCTTAATGATGTCTTTCATTTCGTTTTCGATTTTAACTAAATCGTCTCTTGAAATGGGCGTTTTGAACTCTATATCGTAGTAAAAGCCGTTTTCTACGGTAGGACCGATTGCAAGTTTACAAGTCGGGAAAATATTTTTAGCCGCTTGTGCTAAAACGTGAGAGGTAGTATGGCGATATACTTGCAAGCCCTCTTTGTCTTTTAAGGTTACGATTTGCAAATTGCAATCCTTTTCGATAACGAAGGATAAATCTACTAATTCGCCGTCAACCTTACCGCATACTGCGTTACGGAATAAACCTTCTGATATGTTCTTTGCTACTTCTCCAACGCTAATAGGTGCGTCGAAAGATAAACTAGAACCATCTTTTAAAGTAATTTTCATTTCTTTTCCTCCAAATGAAGTGATATAAAAAAATCCTTAAGACCGTTAAAGTCTTAAGGACGAATAATTATCCGCGTTTCCACCTTAATTGCCACGAATTATCGTGACCTCTTAATTGCCGTTTATAGGTACGGTACACCCCGTCGATAAGGTGGTTTCGTCGTCCTGTTGGTTTGCGGATATCGCACCTTCATCCGCTCTCTGAAAAACCGCTGGGGAACTACTTGTCCTTAACTTAACGTATTTACTACCTTTATATTACCCTAAAAACGCGCGTTTGTCAACTCTTTAATTTAAATATCCCGTGGAAAATATTATTTTGCTACCGTAAAACCGTTTTAAATATTTTTCGTCGTCAGATGGGATTTTGCCGGTGATTTCCACCTCTCCTCCGTTGCTGAGTATCACCTCTCTGATTAACGGTATTTTATCGTATTCGATAAGGCTACACCTCTTTAGCCTTTTATAGTAACTGTCGAACACCTTGCCGTTATCTACGTACACCCTTTTCTTTTTGTTCTCTAGTAAAAAAGATAAAAAGTCTTTAAGTTGTGTGTCGAAGAAACAGTCGGGCATATACCCTACTATTTCTTCCCACTTTTTCTTTAGCGTTTGAAGTCTAAAGTTAAAAACCCCGTCGAGTGCTAAATCGTCGTATTTTTTTATTCTCTCGTAGGCGTATCGTTTATCTTCGTCTAGGTCGGCTGCAATTAGGCTTACTAACAAAATTTCCTTTTCTTCCTCGGACAGTCCGCAAATTTTAAGTCTGCTCTTAAAATAATCGTATTTGTATTTTACTGCTATTATCTCGGCAAGTTTATCGGCTATTTCGGTCTTTATAACGTCGAAATAGTATTCAGGACAATCTATCGATAGGACGGTGCGTCCTCCTACTGCTTTTTGGTTTATAGTGCACGACGCACTAGATAACATTTCACCTAAAGAATTTTGTAAATAGAATAGGTTGTCGCTACCCTTGTGACTTTCGGTTATGTTTAAATTTATCATACTTTATAGTTTACGCTCCGAAAAAATATTTATTATTTACTTTTTAAGGTTTTACAACTTTTTTAATCGTATTCGCCTTCTTATTGACTTTTATCTTGCCTTTTTAACAAAAAACGCGCGATAAAATAGTTTGTAGAGTTCTGACACCCAAATAATACTAGACGAAACGGCAACACATTTTATCCAAGACGCAAGACTTATAGGTGATATGGCGAAAATAGAATAGCCGAACTGCACTATTATTACGTGCATAACGAACACGCCTAAAAAGGTATAGACCATTACCTTGTTTTTTCCTATCGAGGCGAATATGCTCTCTGAACCTAGTTCTCGGCTATTAAAGGCGTTGAACAACTGGAAAATAATAAATAAGGTAAAGGTTATTCCCGCTCTTTCGCTATATCCGCCACCTAAAAAGTCGGTTAAATATTCGGCTATCAAAACGCCCGCTATAAACACGCCGTTAAAAATAATTCTTACCAGCATAGTTTTTGTCACTATGCTGTCAGACCTTTTTACGGGTTTGTGTTTCATTAGGTTTTTGCTAGCCTTTTCTAATCCTAGCGTCAAGGCGGGCGGACCGTCCATTATAACGTTAATCCATAGTAGTTGCAAGGTGTTAAAGGGCGTGGAAAAACCCATTAGCGCGCACGCAGTTATAAACAGCAAAGCAGAAAGGTTTACCGATAGTTGAAACAATATAAATCTTTGCAAGTTTTTATAAACGTTTCTACCAAAGGACACAGCTTTTACTACCGTAGCGAAACTATCGTCTAATAGAACGACGTCCGCAGTTTCCTTGGTTATGTCGCTACCGCTTAGCCCCATTGCGATACCTACGTCGGCGTGCTTTATTGCCGGCGCGTCGTTTATTCCGTCACCCGTTACCGCAACCACCTCGCCCATTTGTTTAAGGGCTTTTACCACCCTCAGTTTGACCGTCGGAGTAGAGCGGGCTATTACCCGAATTTTAGGCAGTATTTCTTTAAGTTGTTCGTCTGATAAATTCTCTATATGTACGGCGTTGATGATTTGGCTTTGACTGTCGGCAATTTTAAGTTCCTTTGCCACCGCAAAAGCCGTGCTAACGTTATCGCCCGTTAAAATTTTAACGCCTATCCCCGCACTTTTACAATCTAAAACCGCTTGCTTTACGTCCTCTCTAACGGGGTCTGCAAGGCACACATAACCGTCGTAAACTAAATCGCTAAGTAGCGTTTCTTCCGAGTATGTCTCAACGTCTTTATGCGCAAAACACAGTATTCGTTGAGCCTTGTTTCTGTATTCCTCCATCGAGCTCGTTACGTTGCTTATTTGTTGTGTCGAAAGATTACATTTTTCAAGCACTTTTTCGGGCGCGCCTTTAACTAAAACCCTATATCTTCCGTTAAATTTTATAACGGTAATCATATATTTAATTTTACTTGAAAAAGGCACTCTATAAACTGCCGAATATCCTTCTCTAAGAGTTCTTACCGACTTTACATCGTTTTGTTCGATATACGCTGATAACAACGCCTTTTCCGTTCCGCTTCCCGTCAGTTCGGTCTTTCCCTTGTTCTTTATTGCATCCGCTTGAGTGTTGCACACGAAATTTTGTTCTAAAACTGAGGGTAATTTCTTTTTTAGACTGGTGCAGAGTTCGCCCGTACATACCCTAACTACGCTCATTTTGTTTTGTGTTAGCGTTCCTGTTTTATCTGAGCATATAACGCTTATTGCGCCCGAGGTTTCCGTAGCCGACATCTTTTTAATGAGCGCTTTTTCGTTGGCTAATTTAATCATATTAAGAGCTAACGATACGGCAACTATGGTAGGCAGGCCTTCGGGAACTGCCGCAACTATTAGCACTATGCAGGACATAAACAACTGACTTACTCCGTTAAAGGTAAAGCCACCCGATATAACCAGTCTAATTACCGACATTATGAATATGCAAACGGCACAAATTGCGCCTATTATCGTTATGATTTTGCCAAGGCTGGATAATTTTTGTTGCAAAGGCGTGGCTTGGTCGTTCTTGTCGGATATTTCACCGGCGATTTTGCCCATTTCCGTTTTATCGCCCACGTCCGTTACTATCATAATTCCCGAACCCGACTGCACGAAAGTTCCCGAATAAACGCAATTTATTCTTTCGGCAAGCGGTGTGCCCTCTTTAAGTATAACATTAGCGTCTTTCTTTACTGAGGCGCTCTCTCCCGTTAGCGCAGACTCGTCAACGGTTAGCCAGTCCGATTGGATAAGTCGTCCGTCGGCTACGATTTTGTCGCCGTTTTCTATAAAGAGTATATCTCCAACCGTGATTAAACTTCTATCTATAACTATACGCTGTCCGTCTCTTAAAACGTTTACCGTTACGCTTTGGTATATCTTGTTTAGCGCTAAAAAGGCTTTTTGCGAACTGCCTTCCATAACTACCGTTATTGTGACCGACAAAACGACTGCACCTAAAATTCCAAAGCATTCTACGAAGTCCGCCTCGCCTGTTTTAAGATAACTGCCTAAATTTGCACCCAGCGTTATAAAAAAGCCGAAAAGCAATATTATTAGCATAGGCTCTTTTAACGCCTCTAGTATTCTAGAAAAGAGGGTTTTTTTCTTTTTTTGAGTCAATCTGTTATATCCGTATATGCTTACGTTACGAGTTAAATTTCCCCTAGATAATCCACTTTTAGCGCTAGAATTTAGTCCGTTTATCGCGTAATCAACGCTCTTAGAGTAATAATTCATAATTGCCTCCGCCATACTTACAATAAAATTATGCTAAATAATAAAAATATATGTATTTAGGGTATGGACAAACAAAAAAAAAAGTGCTAAACTTAAAGACGTTGAAAAAATACGAGGTGGTTTTACTATGGATAAATTCTTTACCGTAGATATTAAAGGCTATAAAGCCGATTTACCTATTTTAACTTTACCAAGTGGTATAAATATAGCGTTTTTTAATCTTCACGGAGCGCCTGCGCTTACCGAACATTGTGGAAAACAACTCGCTAAACTTTGCGACGATTGCGACGTTTTAATAACCGCCGAATCTAAAGGTTTACAACTAACCCACGTAGTTGCTAGAGAATTAAATATGCCTTTCTACGCAGTTGCTAGAAAATCAAAAAAATTATATATTCAAGACGGCGTCTCGGTCGCTTACGGCTCCTCTATAACTACCGGCAAGGCTCAAGAATTATTTTTATCTAAACACGACGTTGACCTTCTAAAAGGCAAAAACGTATGCATAGTTGACGACGTTATTTCTACCGGCGAAAGTCTTAAAGGTCTAGAGGACCTAGTTAAAAAGGCTGGCGGTAACGTTTATAAAAAAATATTCGTTCTTGCAGAGGGCGACGCTAAGGATAGAGCGGATATAGAATATTTGGCGCATATCCCACTTCTATAAACTAAAAGCACTACCTTGGGGTAGTGCTTTATTTAATCTTTAAAAGACAAAAACGTCGCAACGCGACGTTTTTGCCCAGGAAAAAGTTTATATTGAGAGTATTTGAATGATAAGAGCCTCTCCAACTCTTACGCCTTTATAATATCACGCCAATCTTAAACTATCCTTGAAATTTTAAAGAATATTAAAAAAATTTTTTTAAGTTTTTTTCAATTATATTATGGTAAAATAAGAATATAAAAATTTTGTTAGTTGACGACGAAAGGGCTTTAGTTGACGCTTTGTCTGCCCTACTCAAAAAAAATAAATATTCGGTTGACGTTGCATACAACGGTGAGGACGGATTAGATTGCGCACTCTCCGACGTTTACGATTTAATCGTTTTAGACGTTATGATGCCCGGTATCGACGGTATTTCCCTCCTCAAAAGCATTAGAAAAAATAAAATCGACACACCCGTGCTAATGCTGTCTGCAAAATCTGAAACGAGCGATAAAATCGAGGGGCTTAACGCAGGCGCGGACGATTACCTTACCAAGCCTTTTTCTGTTGACGAATTAGTTGCAAGGATTAAGGCTCTACTTAGAAGAAAAGAGATTTTTACCAGCGATATTTTATGTTTCGGCGACGTTTCGCTCAATCGCGATACCTTTGAACTTAGCGTTAACGGAAAGAGTATCGCCTTAAATAAAAAAGAGTTTAATATTTTAGAAATGCTTATTCTCGCAAACGGAAAGGCTATTGATAAAGAGACCTTTATTCAAAAAGTTTGGGGGTACGACTCGGACGCAGAATATAACACGATAGAAGTTTACGTTACTTTTATTAGGCGTAAACTCGCTTTACTACAATCTACTACTGAGATTAAATCTATACGCGGTATAGGATACAATTTGGTGAACAAAAATGATTAAACGAGCACGAAAACGATTTATTGCCTTTACGTCTATAATTCTTTTTTCCGTTTTTGCAGTTATATTTGGCGTTTCTTGTGTGATTATGCAAAGCGCTAACGCTCGCTCGCTAAACAAAATGCTAGACGATTTAGAAAACGGCTACGTAAAAAATACCGCCATGACTATTCCTAGCAACGCAATGATAATCGAGATTACAAACGAAGATTTTAACCATTCTGTCCCTATCTACGAAGAAAGGCACGACCCAAACGCTTTTAACAACGTTTCGGTCGAACGAATTATTAATACTGTAATAGAAAAAGAATACGTTAACCGAGGTAATATCGACGACGTTTTATACAGGGTTTCTTTCATTTACGGAAAGACCGTGATTTTCGCTATAGACGGCGATTTTATGCACCAGATTTATCATATCAACGTCGTTTCTAATTTAATTTCGCTCTCGGTAGTTCTAGTTCTTTTAATTTTAATTACCGTGCTATACTCGTTTAAGCTTTTTAGTCCTATTAAAGAAACTTTTGAAAAGCAAAAACGATTTATTTCGGACGCCGGGCACGAATTGAAAACGCCTATATCTATCATCAAGGCTAACGCAGAAGTAATAAGGCAAGACACCCCTTCTCAATGGGTTAACAACATTAAAGAGCAATCGGACAGAATGAATCTTTTAGTTGCAGACATGCTAACTTTAACCAAAATTCAAGAGAAAAAATACGATTTAACAAAAGAGCGTTTCGACCTTTCGCAACTTTTACTAGAAAACGTATTGCCTTTCGAGGCGGTTGCTTTTGAAAAAGGTAAAACCATTTTAACCGACGTTGAAAGCAACCTTTTTATAAACAGCCACAAAAGGAGCGTTGCTCAAATCGTTAATATTCTTCTAGACAACGCGTGCAAGCACTCTACCGACAATTCGGAAATAGTCGTTTCGTTAAAAAAAGACGGAAACAGGTCGGTGCTATCCGTAATAAACGAAGGTAGCGCCGTAGTGGCTGGCGAAGAAGAAAAGATGTTCGAAAGATTTTATCGCGCAGACAGTTCCCGCTCGAGAGATTTAGGAGGTTCGGGGCTTGGACTTGCTATTGCAAAGCAACTTGCCGACTCTAACAAATGGAAAATCTTTGCAAGTTCGGATTACGGCAAGAGTATGTGTATAACGATAATTTTTTAGTAGAATTTTAATTATATTAAAGGATTAGAAAATAAAATTTCTAATCTTTTTTTATACTTGAACGATTTTCAAGTGGTCAATTTACTCAAATATCTATACTCTACTAGGCTTTCGTGATATAATAGCAATAGTAGGAGGTTCTATGGAAAGTAACTTTGGTAAATACTTAAAAGAAAAAAGGCAAGAAAGGAACTTAACTCAAAAGCAACTAGCCGACGAATTATTCGTATCTGAATCTGCAGTTAGCAAATGGGAGCGCGGTGTGGCTCACCCCGACATATCGCTTCTTCTTAAACTTTCCGAACTATTAGGCATAACCGAGCACGAACTACTCACCGCTAGCACGGACACTCAACTGCGAAAGGAAAAAATTCAGGCAAAAAGGTGGCGCGCACTAACTTCTTTTTGGAGTTTATTCTTTTATATCTCTTACGGTGTTGCCCTTTTAACTTGCTTTATTTGTAATTTGGCGGTAAATAAAACTTTAAGTTGGTTTTGGATTGTTTTATCTGCAATTTTGCTAGCCTTTTCTATTACCAACCTTCACGCGTTTATCAAGAAATTTAGGCTTGTTTTAGTTCCTCTTTCGATATTTTTATCACTTACATTGCTTTTGGGCGTATGCGCAATATACACGGGCGGAAAATGGTTTTGGATTGCAACTTTATCTACATTATTCGGCTTAATAATTATTTTCTCACCTATATTCATTGCCAACTTGCCCGTATTTAATAAAATAAAAAAGTTTAACAATTTTATATCGGTTGGTATAGACTACCTTTTTCTTAACTTTTTATTAATTGTAATTAACGCCCACACAGACGGAAACTGGTATTTAAGTCTAGCACTCCCCCTCACGACAGTTTTTTATCTAGTAATAAACTTGTTTTTATGCGTTAGATTTTTAAGGATTAATAAACTACTAAAAACCAGCGTTATACTGTTCTTAGTAGAATTGTTTTTAACCTTATCTCCCATCCTAATAAAATTAAACAATCCAGAAGTTCAAAAAGAAATAGACGGTTTTAACGTTTTTAAGGCAAATTTTTCGTGTTGGCTAAGCGAAGTATCGTTAGAAAACAATATAGCGCTCATTGTTGCGTTAACAGTTCTTGCAACGGCAATAGGCTTTTTAATTGCAGGGATATTTAAGAAGATTAAAAATAAATATTAAAAAATAAAAACGCTTTATCGGTTAGATAAAGCGTTTTTTTATTTGTAAAACTCTAATAAACTACCTATTTCTTTTTTGTAGGTTTGGCGTTTTTTAATAATCTCGTTTTCGGCAAATTTCCATTGTTGCTGGATATTGTAGTTGGTTTCGAGCATTGGGTTAGACTCGATAAACTCTATACCGTCTGCAATAACGTTTTTCATTATTCGAGAAATAACTACGGCGTTTAATCCCGAGTTTTTATATTTAGCGTTAACGCCTATAAGCGCCATTTCCAACTCTTTGGGTTTTTTGATAGATTTTAACACGCCTATAAAGCCCGTAGGGAAGAGTTTGCCTCTGCTTTTTATCATAGCGTTACAAATTGACGGCAAGCATATACCAAAGGCTGCAACGTCGTCGTTTTCGTCAACTAAAATGCTTATGTATCTAGTGTTAACGATTATGCCAAACGAATCGATAACACTCTTTTTCGCCTCGTCGTTAAGCGGAACGTAGCCGTCTAAACCTCCGTACGCCTCGTTTACGCAAGAAAGTAATTTTAAGCCGTATCTCTTTATTATCTCGTTGATTTCTAAAGTGTCTGCAACGTCGATTAAATTATATCTTTTCTTAATCCTTTCGGCTAGGGCGATAATTCTATCGTAGGGTTCTTTAGGTATAGTAAAACTTCTTTCAACCCACTTAGATTCGTCTTTAAAACCTAACTTTTCTACGTTTTCGTGAAAGTAAGGATAGTAATAGTTGGTCGCGTAGGTGCTACGTCTATCAAAACCTTCGGTAAGCATACCTTCTCTGTCTTGGTCGTTAAAGCCCCACGGTCCGTGTATAAAGTTTGCGCCTTGCGATTTGCCGTAATTTTCAACGGCGCCTAGCAACGCCTTAAAAACCTCTAAATCGTTTATACATTCTAAACGGGAGAATCTTACGTATTGCTCGGTTTCCGACACGCTATCGCTAGAAACGATAATCGCCATAATCCTTCCAACTAGTTCTCCGTCTTTATACGCTAGAAAGCCTTTATATTTAGAGCCTTTAAGGTTTACGTTCTTTTTTTCGTTAAAAGTGTTTAATTCGTCACTTCTCATAGACGGAACGTAATACGGGTTACCTTTATATAATTTTATAGGAAAAGTCGCAAACGCCTTTTTATCTTTTTTTGTTTGAACGGTTTTTACTATAATCATATTTACCTTTTGATATTTAACTAATTTTTTTTCATTATACTATTAAAATTAAAAAAACACAACGAATTTTTATAATTTCTTTTTTTGCCAAAATTTTCCAATATTTAAATTTTGACTGCTATTTTGAAGGTTTATACGCGTCGATTGGTTTTTCGTCTTTAAGAGACATTATATACTGACCGTATTCCTCGTCGGTTAATTTTTTAACTTTTTTCTTTTTTGCCATAATGCACCCCCTTTTTTATAGGGTTATTATTGGCAATTATATATTTTTTATGCGATAGGTTTTTGCCTATTAGCCCTTATTTTTTTGTATATTTTATCGGCTGTAAAGTCGCGTTTTTTATCGTAAGTGCCCCCAAGAGCCTCAATTGCGTAACGCAATTCTTCAAAATCTTGATAATTTATTTTATCGTTTTCGATACAAGTGATTAAAAATGGCAACGCCCTCTCGTCGCCGTATCTTGCTAGATATCCGGCGTAAACGGGAATTTGGTCGAAATGCGATATGAATTCGTTGATTAACACGCTAAAAACCGCGTCGTCCGGCTTGCAATACGAAAGAACTTGAGTTAAATACACCTTAACCTCATCAGAACTTTCGTTAAAGGCGTTTAAGATTGCATCTTTTACTTTATCGGCAGTCTCGCAAAGAAGTTCGGTAGCTAATTCTTTTACGGGTTCGGTGTAGTCCCAAAGTATGAACTCTAGATATCTGTCAACGGCTATACTACTACCCATACAACAAAGCATATTCATAAGATAAAGGGTTAGTTCCTCGTCGTTTTCTTGCTTTAGTTGGTTAGCAATAACCTTTTCGTTCTCGGGGTTGTTTTGTATCGCCTCGCACAAGAAGTCAGACACCTCTACGCCCGTTTTTAAATGCTCTATTAAGCATTGTAAAAGTTGCTCGCCTGTGTAGCCTATATAGTACGAGTTGGGCGTTTTGCCTTCTAGTTCGGTCAATGGTTGGTCGCCGAATTCTTCGTATAAACGAGGAATATTGTTTTCTATTTCGTCGGGCGCTATTTTGCCTATGTTTTGATAAACGTAATCGGATATATACTTGTCGAAAAGTTTATCCATATCGATTATTTTAATCATCTTTCTCTCCTAACACTAAGGCGCTTAAACGGCCGTAGCGTTCTTTATCTAAATCAAAAACGTCTCCTGCCACGTTTGAAACGCTTTTTATATTTGCGAATCTTAAGATTAATCCTGCAATTTCTCGCTGTTCAAGATTAATTTCTTTAGCGTCTAAATATAAAGCCTCGTACACTTTATTTGCGCTTTTTATTAGTTTTTTACTGTCGTTAACGTTAAAGAAAACTGCTTTTGAAAGCGCGTAGGCGTAACCTTGAACGAATAATAAGCCGTTGGGTTTATCTTCAAAAGGTATCCGTCCGCCCTTAACCGCCATATATAGACCGCCTGCAACGACCTTGAACTCCCCTCTATATCCGCTAAGAATTAGCGAATAGATTATTTTCTCCTTAACTTCGCCGGATAGGTCGTAGTCGGTAAGCGCCTCGAAAAGCATTTGCTTTGCCCATTTTGCAGAAGTGGTGCAAAGAATTAGAACGGCGTTGTTTGTAGTTATTATACCTTCTTGATAAAGCGCCCACTTTAGAATTTTTTGGTTTTCGGCTTTCTTGGTAGGTGCGTTAACTTTATTTAAGTCGTCAAACAGTTCCTTTACGCGCTGTCTATATCCTTCTTCTATCGGTTTTGGCAAGCGTTGTTTATACCCAAAAGGAAGAAGACCTTCTTTGTCGTATCCTTCTCGTATAACGTTTAATATATAGTTTGCCTGATATCTATAAACGTCCTCATACGGAAACAACTTGCAAAGTTTATTAAAGTATTTATAAGATTTTTCGTATTCGCCAACGTTTGCAAGCGCTATCGCGTACGGATAGTACAAATGCGCGCGGTCGGGTTTGTTTTTTAGCACTCTTTCCACGCATAAAATAACGAACTCGTTATCTCTCATTTCTATCGCGCAGTCTAAAATTGCGTAGCAATCGTCTTCCGATTCCGTGAACGCGCTCTTTGCTAGACCGTAGTAAAAAGCCTCTTTTTCTCTATCCTTTTTTACGTTGTAGATAAAGCAGATATTACATAGCGCAGTTAGGTCGTTTGGTCTAACTTTTATTACGTTTTTGCAAACTTCTAGCGCAACGTCTAACTTTTTGGTTATAGAACAAGTTAAAGTTAAATCGTCGATTGCTTTATCGGATATTTTATCGAACGGTATGCTTTGGTAAATTTTTATCGCCGTGTTTAAGTCGTTGGTAATAGTGGCTTTTCTAGCCCTTT